>JAEUWE010000408.1 GCA_016791465.1 Pseudobdellovibrionaceae bacterium | reverse complement strand
TGAAAGCACAGCTCGTGATTTTTCTCTGCGTCATCGACCGCAGTATAGGCCTGTGCGTCGACGACAACTTCAATTGTCGAATTGATCTGTTGAAGCGTAAGGTCTAAGCCACTCGATGTTCCGAGATCGTACTGCTGCCGCTCGAGCGCAATGACATCAAAACCCTTGAGCTTAGCGGCCTGAGCTGTTTCGCTACCAATTTGTCCGGTACTGCCGATCAGCAATAGTTTCATTTTGTTTCTCTTGTCGTGGCGGTTTACTGAACATAGATCGGTGAGCGCTTCTGATCGCCGACCGTCTTCATCAGTGCTTGTTTAAATAGAGCTTTGTGGTCGTATGCGAGAAGTCGGGTTTTGAACGCTTGGGCATCATCGTGAATCGTCTGATGATTCATGAACTCTTTTGTGCAGGATGTAATCTCACCGAGTGGGCAGTCCCAAGCTGAAAACGTGCGTACAAAACTGAACGGACTCATGCTTTGCATATTGAGAGCCTGATCCATGTTCCTGGTGATCCCAATGACAGGTCGTCCAGCGGCAAGCGCCTGGTAGGACGAGGGTGCTCCGCCATTGCAGATGACGACTTGAGCTTTTTGGCAGACGGCGTCGCCAGGCAGAACTCTCGCTGAAAAGAGTTTGGCCCCCGAGGAGTAGGAGATGGGCCGTTCGGTCGGCTCTATGGAGCCAGCGATGATTTGGATTGGAAGTTCTGAAAGTGCCTCAATCAAAAGTGGCGCAAGCTCGTGTTTTCCGGATGAGCCGAGATTGAGATAGACGATTGGTTGATCGTCGTTGAGCTCGTTCCACCACGAAGGCTGCGGGCAGTCCACTCGACCGTTCAAGGGGCCGAGCATCGTGTATCGAGAGCCGAACTGGCTCGAGGGGGTGACAACCTCACTGGCGTCGGCAAAGCCAATCCAGTCTGCGTCGGTATAGGCGTCGATGATGGAGCGATAGGGTGTCATGCCGTATTGTGCGCGAACGATGTTGAAGTCGTCGGCGTGACGCTGAAGAATGTGGGGTACGATGAGCTCTCGACTTGCCTTAAAGAGTAGTTCAGAAATCGACCGGCCGATCGGTTTTAAGAAGGACAGTTCAGGAAGCGGCATTTTTCCTGGAGTGAGGCGAGTCCAGTACGAATTTGCAATTCCAAGATAAGGAATATGGAGTGATCGTGCGCTGATGGCGAGGGAAAGACGAAAGTCGCCGACAACAATCTGGGGTCGGATGGAATTGAGTATCTCGATATCCTCTTTCACCTGTGCTGAAAGGAGATGTTTGTCGATGACTGATCTGCCTTGGTCGAGTTTCTGCTGAAAGGCTCCTGTATCTTGGCACTGAAGCGGAACAAAGCTCATGCCTCTTGCTTCGATCCAATTGCGGTAGTGACTGGCTGTGGCGAAGTGAATTGAAGAACGCGGTAGTTCGAGCGAATCAGCGAGTGTGAGAAGTCTTACGACGTGAGCCAGAGTGGCCGATTCGGCCATAAAAAGAATAGGGGCAGGAATCGGTGAGCTCATTCTCTGATTATAAGTTCTGACGCGGCATTAGAATGAACTAAGACTTTGCCCCTGTACAAAAAATTTGTATAGATTTGGCATGGATTTTTACAGTTCTGATTCTGTACGGCGGCGGCCGCTAAAATCGAAGATGGCGGCAGTAAACGAGACGTCTGAAAAGACGGCGGATCGATATGAGGCGTTGGCAAACCGGCTCTTGGTCGAGGTTGGCGAGAGCTCGGTGCGTGCGTCGCGGTTCTTGTCGGCTTTGCAAGCGAGCGGTGTACAGCTCCGAGATTTGAGCGAAGCGGTTTTTGCACCGCGAGTCGTTGCTGACTTGAAAGCGTTCAAAGGTCAGGTCAGCCGATTGGCCATTCAGGAGAAATGGCTCTGTCCGTTTCTAGTGGCGCTACGAGGCGACCGAACGCTGGCCGAGACGGCTGCGCTGTTGGGTCTTGGAACTGCGTCGTCTTATCATCACTGGGAGTCCGGGCGCCGAGATATTCCGCTCGCGCATTGGCTGCGTGCGATTGATCTCTTGTCTGGAAGGCTCGAAGCGATGCTTGCGACAATCGCGGTTCCCTTCGACATTGGCGACCTTGGATTTAAGAAAGTTGCTCCCCATCTCTACTCGCTCTTTTTCGCTGATCCATGGACGCCGACGGTATTGACGGCCTTAAGGCTTCCTGATGTGGCCAGCGGTCCATCCATGAGTCATCAGATTGACCGTATTAGTCGCAAGACTGGCGTTCTGAGAGACGCTGTCGTCGGATCGCTTGATACGCTGGTTCGGCTGCGGCTTGTCGAGATACGGCAAGCGAAGTTTCATGCGAATCCAAGTCAGTTCTACGCGATTCCGTCGCTCTCATCGGGGCAAATCGAAAGAATTCATCGCTACTGGTTTAGTCGGTCGGTTGAGATGTTGGAGCGCCCTGGGTTTCATAAAGTTGAACAGCATGCGCTGACTCATGAGAGTAAAGAAAAGATCGTTGGCTGGATAGCAGAGCTGCGTGAGCGCATTCGAGCAGAGGTCAAAAGCAGCGGTGATCCGGAGACATTGATTCATATTGGTTGGCAGCTGGCGGAGTTTGTATGACAGAAGGTCGAGTGATGCTTGGACGTTTATTTTTTGTTGTTTTTCTCTCCTTTGTTTCGAGTTCGACGTTAGGTGCCCCTGTCATCGAGCTTGAGCATACGATCTCGGAAGCTGAGGGAAGCTCATGGGGAACAGACGATATATTGCGTGAATCACTTGCTGTTTCGGAACAGGAGCTTCCAGTTGCGTTTCGTCTTCCCCTCGTACGGCCGAAGCCGCAGGCCTTGCAACTGTCGCGGCGAGTGGCCGAGACGAAGCTATTCATCAATGACACCGTTTTTCTCTATCGTTCGTTGAATATTTGTATCGATCAGAAATTTCCAAGCCAGTCTGTCGGCTTTCAAAAAGCTCTCGATATCTTTATGGATCGAGTGTCGGGAGCAAATGGCACTTCTCGACCGCTTGAAGTACTAGTTCAGACATTGAAGGTCGATCTTGGTTCTCAAGAGCGAGCCGCCTATTCGGATTGCGACCTTCTTGTCGCAATCGGTGACGCCGCGGTTTTTCCATTTAAACAGTTGCCCAGGTCGGCCTTAACTGGGACCGGCACCAATCTGCCGCAGATCGTTCTTGGGCTTTACTATCGGCACGACAGCGCATCTATGCCAGTGATTGTTTTTAACCCGCAGCTCAATATTGATTTTGATTCGGGGGACGCGCGCTATCTTCGCGATGCGAAGGGCGGGCGGTTTGATGTTGATGGTCGGGCCCTGTTTTTTCACGAGTTGGCGCATGTGCTAGGTTTTTCGCACATCGAGAATCCAAGTCCGATGTCTCGCTATCCTGCTCTCACGGTGATGGGTTTAAAAAACACCCAGCGCGATGATACGACCTTGGAGCTTCGCTATGCGGCCAATATGGATGTTTGGAGGTATTGGGATTTAAAGCAGACGTCGCTCTATCGGTCTTTAGTTTCGCGATTGGCGCAAGGAAAAGATCTTGGATCCTTGAAGGTCGGTGGATTGGATCCCGGAATTTGCGTAACACCTGGTGAGGAACTTGATTTACGTTTTGCGCCGATCGGCGTTGTGACGCCATCGCCGACGTTGGAACCGCTCTTGACGCTTCCCGATCGTATCGAACTTGGGGCGCCGACGGCGACCCATCGGCCGATGACCGATGCGACAGTGTGGAACTATGCGCTGACGTCTGATGTTCAATTTCGTTTAGCTGAAAGCATTCATTCGTTTGGGGTGCCGGTTTTTCGAGCGAAGGTCTTTCGAAGTGCAAAATGGATTGATCCACTAGACCCCGAAAGCGAGATGAGACTTTTTTCGTTTTCTGGCATAGTTGATCCGAATGCGAGTGGAACTTTGCGCTTGCGTGGCGATTTGGCGCTACTGCCCGGCTATGCACCGGCGTCGTTCTCACATATCAATGTTGAGATCGAGAAGAATGTCGCGGATTGTTTTGATCTCGAGGATAGGTAGCTTTTTAACCAGCCGCACGAACGGCGTGACGTTCATTCAGAAAGTTCGCGAGTTCAGAAAAGCTTGGGAGCTTGCGGTCCTTTTCGGAAACGATAGGGTTTGAAACTGGCCATGGAATTTTGAGCGTTGGGTCGTCAAAGCGAACGCCGACTTCGGAGGTTGGGCTCCACTCGGCCGAGACTTTGTAGAAGACGTCGGCCGGTTGGTCTCCTAAAACACAAAAGCCATGTGCAAAGCCAATTGGAACATAGAGGGAGACACCGTCATCTTCTTTAAGAGTGACGCCTTCGAACTTTCCGAAAGTCGCCGACTCAGGTCGAATGTCGACAATGACATCAAAGATCGAACCGCGAAGGCATGAGACGAGTTTTGCTTGGGCCGGGCCAAGTTGAGCATGCATTCCGCGAATGACTTTGGGGATTGAACGCGACCGATTGTCTTGAACGAATTGAGACATGATGCCGGAGCTCTTGAGGACCGAGCTCTTTGTCACCTCGGTAAAAAAACCACGTGAATCATGAAACACGTTTGAGCGAATGAGAGTGGGGGGTTCGTTGTCTGAGCCTAAAGTGTCGAATTTGCCAAGTGTTTCAGTTTTCATGGTAAGTCCCCCATCGGGGTCTCTCATCGGATGGCGCTCTTGGGGGCTTGATGTGAATGCACTTAAGTCTCAGGTTGAGACGTGGACGCTGTCTACAGAATCGAGCCAATCATCGATTGTGTCGAACATCTGAGCGAGGTGTTTGAGTTCGGTTTCGAGACCTGCTGCACCGTGGCCTTCGCCATCTTGAATAACGACTCGGTGTTTAAAAGGTGTTCTGGGGAGCTTTTCGATGAACTCGGTCATGGAGCTGATTGGAACGCGCCGATCATTGGCGCCGTGCGAGATGTAAAGCGGTCCGCGGAGTTTATCCATGTGTTGAACAGGCGAACGATCGCGGTACTTGGCCTCATTGAAGGGACCAAGGAAGTCGACAAGCCAGTCCGAGATCCATGAGTCTTCATAGAACTTGTTGAGGTCGGCAAATCCGGCCCAGCAGATGCCGCCTGCGAAATTGAAGCTTGTGTCGACGCCGTTGTACGGATTGGGAAAGGTCATTGTACGAAGAGTGGAGTAGCCGCCGTGGCTTCCGCCTTCGACGATGATTTTGTTTTCGGGAAGTTTCAGTCGATCTCTTAAAAAGCGTGCGCCCCAGATGACGTCGAGAATTTCATTTCCACCAAGGTCGCCGCGAATCAAATCCTCCCAAGCTTTGGGCCATCCCCAACTCCCGCGCACAGCGGGGCTAAGGACGGCGATGCCATGCTCGAGAAACATTTGATAGTGCTGAAGGTAAACGTCATTTCCGCCGTAGAAACTGATGACGAGAGCGCCTCGGAGTTTGCCTTTGGGCATAAACAAGAGTGCTGGAATGTCGAGTCCGTCGAAGGATTTATAGCTGAGGGCTTCACGGCTACAATGAATAAGTTCACTCATATTGGCTTGAGTCGGAGTGAAATGGGCTCTTGGAGTAGGGTGAAGTCGCCTGTAGCGCGAGCCTGATGTCATCGAGGTCTGTCGAATCCAAAGTGCATGAGGCAGACTGATAAAGACGACCTCGCCGAGAGATGTCTCTTTGAAGATCACTTCGTGATTGAGTGTGCTGAGCACAGTCGTTGTCGTTCGCGTTGCGAGATCTTCAGTTGAAACAAACACGATCGGGCGGTTGCCGTCAGAGATAACACCGCAGTTGTTTTTTTCTTTGAGATCGGTGATCTGCTTGAGTGCTCGGGTTTGAAGATTGATCTCATAGATATTCTCAAAACCAGAAACATTGCTCTGAAAGTACGCGACGTCATTTGTGATCGGTCTTGCGGCAAACCAGTTGCTGTTGCTGATCATGGAGTCCGGCAACAGCGGCTTTTTCTTCCACGATTGTAGATCGATAGAAAAGAGCTGAAGTTTTTGGCGTTGACCTTTGAAATCAAGGAATGCAACGACGGTATTCTCGCCGTACGGTCGGACGGTGGCGTAGTTGAGCTTGTAGTCCCAAGTTTCGTCGGAACCGTGGGTCGTGACTTTCTTTGATGTGAGATCGAGCGAGCAGAGGGATGTGTTGAATTGGCCTTTCTCTTTGGCGGCCTGGCGGTTCAGAAACCAGATCTGGTTGTCGGTAATTTTGGGGCTTAGCGCGAGTTCGACATGAGTGAGCTGTGTGAGGCGGCGTTCGTTGAAAGGCAGCTTGAGGTCGAGACAGTAGAGGTTGTATTTCTCCTCGTTTGCTTGATCGAGTAGAAAGAAAACGAGATCGTGCCGGGATGAGTATCCAGCTGGGATGATGGCGCGACCGGCGAAGTTCTCAGGACTGAGCAATTCGGCATTTGCGATCTTGAGATCTGCGTCGTCGGTCTTTGTGTAACAGTCGAGGCCTTTGAGTCGTCGCTCGCCTGTCGCCGTTTCCTCGATAAAGAAGGCCCGCTGGCCATCATCGGAGAAGAAGATGTTTTTAAGTGGGAACGCCTCGAAGTATTTGCGAAGATTGAGGCTATTGCCCATGCTCGCGCTCCCAGGCGAGATCGAGCTCTTCAAAATCGGGGAGTGGGTACGGCTTTAGTTTTTGGAAAACCAGGAGACGGCGCTCGTGCGGCGTTCCGGCAAGTGTGTAGGCAATGTCCTTTTCAAGTCGGTAGTACTCCGACCACTTTTCAAGCGCCATCGGAATCTCAGGACCACAGTTCGGCCCTTTCATCAGATAGACACGTCCACCGGTTTGCAGTGTGTTGATCACATTTCCTAGCGTGTTTGAGGCGTCTTCAACGGCGCGAGTGATCACGCCGCGAACGGGCAAGAACACTTCGCTATTGATATTGCGACCAAGGATATCGAGCGGCGCCTCAGGGGAGCCAAGGCCAAGTTCGTCGCGGATCGACTTTAAAAACTCAACTCGCTTCTGCACGCCTTCAGCCAGGATGATGCGTTCTTCGGGCAAAAGAATTTTAAGTGGGATTCCGGGAAAACCGGGACCTGTTCCGACATCGAGAAGCGGGAATAGGAGTGGCACTCCATTTTGTTGAAGCAGCTCCGGCACCACGAGGCAGTCGACGAAGTGTTTGATCCCGACATCGCGCAGAGTGAGGAGGCGTGTGAAGTTCCGTTCGTTCTGATTGTCCATGAGAAGCATGTAGAAGCGGGCGAGAGTTCGACGCTTTGCGTGAGGAAAGTCTTTAAGGCCATGGCGTTCAAAGACGTCGCGAAGGCGATCTTCGGCCTCGTCAAGGGAGAAGGATTCCTCCGAACGGCGGTGCTTTCCCTTTAAACTGCCTGACCCTTGGGCACCGGCAGCGGTGTTGTCGCTTGCGGCCTGGGGTTTTCGCTTTGCTTTGTAGGGGCTCCAGTTGGAGCGATTTTTATGAGCCATGTCGCTTTGTTTTATATTTGAGAATGATCGCGAAATCATTGAATATTTCACCCATCATGACAGACCAGATGAAAACTAAAATCGATTCCATTCGCCTTGAAGCTGAAACGGCGTTCAAGGCGGCCGAAAACAGTCGCGATCTCTATGAACTGAAGGTGAAGTTCCTGGGTAAGACCGGGAGCTTTCAATCGGTGATGAAGGAGATGGGTGGTCTCCCGCCGGCGGAAAAGCCGATCGCTGGAAAACTTGTCAATGAGGCGAAGCAAGCGCTCGAAGGCACCTATGCGGAATGTGAAGAGCGACTAAAGGCTCGCGAGCTTGAAGCGAAGCTGAAAAGCGAGATGCTTGATCTGACTTTGCCCGGTGTGCCAGTCGAAAAGGGGGCTGAGCATCCGGTGAGTCTTGAGATGGATGAAATCGCGATGATTCTCTCGCGCATGGGGAATTCGAACCGAACTGGACCTGTGATTGAAACAGTCCGCTATAATTTTGAAGGTCTGAACGTTCCAAAGGATCACCAAGCGCGAGATATGCAGGATACGTTCTATTTGGACGAGCACCACTTCCTTAGATCGCAGACTTCGCCGATCCAGTTCCGCTCCTTGGATA
>JAEUWE010000321.1 GCA_016791465.1 Pseudobdellovibrionaceae bacterium | reverse complement strand
ATTGAAGGTATGTGGGCGCGTCATGTGACGACGCGGCAGATGCTCGATGTTTTTCGCTGGGACCGATTGGTTCCGACGCTGGCATCTTGGGATGATCATGACACTGGGGAAAACGATTCGAATAGTACCAACCCAAAGCTTGGGCCCGCGGGTGAATACTTTATGGCAATGTTTGGATCGGAACCGACGAGGGGAATGGCGTATTCCGCTGGCCGCTCTTTCCGAGCGGACTTTGGCGGTGTTCGGTTTTTGATGCTTGATGGTCGATCGTCGAAAGCGAAAGATCAGGTTTTTTCTCGGGCTGATGAACTTTGGATTGAGAGCGAGGTCAATCAAGCGCCCGGACCCGTGATACTGGTGAACGGGACGCAGTTCTTTGGTGCGTACCTGTCGATTGCAGAGTCGGTTGAAAAGAATGCGCCTGCTCAGCTGGAACGCCTTGTGAAGAATTTGAGTTTGGCGTCGGTTCCGGTGCTTTTCGCTTCAGGAGATATTCACTTTTCAGAGGTGATGGCCATTGAGCCAGAGCTACTCGGGTATTCAACTTTTGAGATCACATCGAGTGCCATACATTCGCGCTCGATTCCTGGAATGCAGTACCGTTCGCACAATCGTCGTCGGCTGGTTTCGACGTCGCGCTATAATCATGTCTCGATGGAGATGCTGAGCCCGTCAAAAACCGAGCTCTCCTTTGAGTTGGAGTGTCTTGGAGCGAATGGCGACTCGATATTTAGTTTCAAAAATCAAGTCTCGCGATAGGCCTGCCATTCTTGATTGAGGCTTTGTAGCCGTTCAAAAAGCCGATCGCGAGTGTCGGCGTTCCCAAAGTGTTCTTTGAGTTTTTCGAGTGACATCTCGTCATGTGACACCTTGAGGGTGATTTCACAGAGTCCGCCTTCCACTTTTGCAATCCAACGCTCATTAAATGAGAAGATCGAGATACGCATTCTGGGGTCAAAAACTTCGGCGATTACTCTCAACTGGGCCTCTCCGGAAGTGGGTTGGAGGGGTTTATCTCAACCGTATCGCAATGGCCAGTGGCGATGGCGATTGCCGGCTCTTTGTGAAACATAAGACTGCTGTACGGAGGGCGATCGACCGAATGGGAAGGGAGCCATGAAGCGCATTCTCGTTCTTACGATAGCTGATCAAAATGGGAAACTGAGCGTTCCTGCGTGGGCCCTGGAGCTGGGCCGAGTGGATCTCTTCGTGATCAATCCCTTTCTTGTGCAGCCCAAGCTGCCTGAGAGTTCGGCACTCCGTGAGGTCTTTGTTTACTCTGGTGAGACGGGCCTTAAAGAGCAGGGAAGTCTGCACCTCTTTCTTCGAGCCTATAACGAAGGATTGCGGCGCCGCTTTCGCGATTTGCTGCATTGGGGACGATGGGATGCGCTGATGGTCGATGGTATTCGCGCGGTTTTACCGTTGATTGGCGATCGAGGAATTGAAGTTCCGAGAGAGCTGAGTTGGATTGTCTATCGGCCGCATCCAAGCGACTATCAAACAGAATCGGGGCCGAGAGTTTCACGATTGTCGGTGTGGCGACTGAATCGATGGCACAAGGCTCTTTTGGTGAAGGCGGCGGAGGTTGTAGTCGATGAAAAACCGAAATTGCTCCATCGCTATTTTTCATCGGGCTAACCGATGGTCAGACTAGGGCTGGCATGGCTTTTTACCGTCGTCAGTGTTTCGCTCTTTGCTGTTGGA
>JAEUWE010000144.1 GCA_016791465.1 Pseudobdellovibrionaceae bacterium | reverse complement strand
GCATGGACGGCGATGATCTTGTCATCGGCTTCGCCTTGATCGCTCATTTTCATAACGCCAATTGGTTTTGCTTCCATGATGGTGAGAGGCACAACCGATTCTTGTCCAAGAACCAAGACGTCGAGTGGATCGTGGTCTTCGCAGTAGCTCTGCGGAATAAAACCGTAGTTCGCGGGGTAGTGTACGCTTGAGAACAGAACGCGATCGACCTTGAGGAGGCCGCTTGGTTTATGCAGTTCGTACTTGTTCTTGGAGCCTTTTGGGACCTCGATAATGACTTGGATAATGTTGGGGGCGTTGTCACCAATTTCGACGTCGTGCCATGGATGCATAGGGGGAACCTCTTTCTTCGGTGGGCCTACAGTACCGGCCGATTTTCAAGCTGTCGACTTTTGTCCGCGCTGTTGGTCAATCGCCCGTCAATAACACGGCGAGTTAGCGACGGGGGAAAACGTGTTCAGTTTTGTCTCGGCTCAAGGTTCCGCGCTAGAACAATGAGTCTATGGCAATGTCTGAGAATCCCCCAGTTCAAATCGTGAAAGCGCCTGGTGGCGTCCTTAAAACAGCATTCGTTGGCGGCGCGAGCAAGGGCATCGGTCGCGCTGTCGCCAAGCACCTCGCCTCGCGTGGTGTGAGGGTGATCGCCTGTGGACGCACAAAAGAGGAATTGGATTCGCTCATCGCCGAGCTACCGCTGATTGAAGTGCCAGGCCCATCTCCAATCGAAACCGCATTGAAAACACACAAGGCTTTTGTTTGTGATCTTGCGAAGACAGCCGAGCTTGAGGACCGTTTGAAGAGCTTGGTGAAAGAGATGGGCGCGATCGACATTTTGATTTTGAATTCCGGCGGGCCAAAGGGCGGCCCGATTCTTGACGCCAGTCCCGCTGAGTTTGAGGCGGCGATGCAAGCGCATCTTCACGCCAATCATATTCTCGCCAAGATGTACATTCCCGGAATGAAAGCGCGCGGTGCTGGTCGAATCATCGCGGTGCTCTCGACCAGTGTGAAAAATCCAATTCCCAATCTCGGTGTTTCCAACGCGACTCGCTGGGCAGTCGCGGCGTGGGCAAAAACCTTGGCTGGTGAAGTCGCGCCATTTGGTATCACGGTGAATATGGTACTCCCGGGGTACACGCGCACTGGACGTCTGGAGGAACTCTCGAAAGCGGCCGCGGAAAAGCGCGGGATTGAGCAAGAAAAAGTTCTCGAAGAATGGGCAAAGGCCGCGCCAATGGGGCGCATCGGTGAGCCAGAAGAGATCGCCTCAGCCATCGCATTTTTTGCGTCGCCTGCGGCCTCGTTCATTACGGGCCAGATGCTCGCCGTTGATGGAGGGCGAACTTGAAATTCGATATCTTTTTTTCGATCTGCCAAACTCCGGTTGATGGCTCGGTGCCAAACGAACGCCAGATGTTTCAGAACTTTTTTGACCAGGCGATTTTAGCCGATGAACTTGGTTTTGGCTGTGCGTGGGTCGCTGAGACGCACTTGAGCTGCCAGGTACAGAAGCGAAACCCGGGTGCGGTGATTCCGCATTTTGAGGGAGAGATCGGACTCAATACCGACATTCTTCAGATTGCACATGTGCTGTTTTCAAAAACAAAGCGCATTCACGTGGGCTCGGCCATTCGCAATATTCTCTGTAATGGTGGACCGATTGCGCACGCTGAGGCGATCAAGATGTATCTCTCGATACGGCAGATGATGGGTGATGATCCATCAAGACTTCTCGAGCTCGGATTTGCGAGTGGACGCTTTCCATTTTCAAATGTGCCCTACGGCGTTCGCCCGCGGAACAAACTTGAAGAGGCGGCGTGGCCAGCCCTTCGTGGCCTTGTCTTTCAGGAAGCGACCGAAATTTTCTTGCGTCTTTTAAAGGGCGAAGTCATTGGGTCGAAAGATATTCGGCCCAAAATACTGAGTCGTGATTTGTTTCGCTCGGATGCGGATTGGGACCATGCTGTTGTGGCATGGGCAAATCTCGCGGTGCATGAGAAAGAGCGCGATGCGATTGAAACTGGCGCGGACCTTGCGACGCTTGGCTTTCAGGTGGCGCCTTTCTGGAAGTTCGATCCAGTTGGCGTGATCCCGTTTGAGGCGCCGATGCAAAGTTTGCGACTCACGATTGGCGCACACGATGCGGCAAGCCAGCATCTTGCCAACGAAATTTTGCCGGTTGGTGTGTTCAATCTCTCGATTACGCCTTCTAATCAGATCGAGGAGACGCATCGTCGTATGACTCAGCACTATTGCAGAAAACCGTGGGGTGCTGCTGACGGTGTTTGGCGGCGGGAACTGATGCCGCGAACAGCGCTGGTGTTTATTGATAGCGATAGTCGCAAAGCCAAGGCGCAATCAGAGAAGGCGATTGCCAATTACTGGAAGGCGGTCGAGGGAACGCTCGATCCGATGAAGGTTTCACAAGCGGTCGACAACGCGCTGGTGGGTTCGCCTGAAGAAATCGTCGAGCAAATGAATCGGCGCTTTCATCCCGACGATCGGCTGATGCTCTGGTTTGATTTCAACAATCACGATAGTGCCGCGATAAAAAAGTCGATGCAGCTTTTTATGGAAAAAGTGGCACCTTTGGCAACGGGGGCACGCTGAATGAGTCAGGATGTATGGGTGCCGCTCGTTGATTACCGACGAAATGGCGTAAGCGAAATCACGATTCACGGTGCGGTCAGCTGGGTGAGCGGGCGAAAGCTCATTCACGCGTGGGGTGGAAACGTTCTTTGCTACGGTCGATCGATGATGAAGCCACTTCAGCTCAAGGTTTTTGCGCGAGAGCTGGATGAAATTTTGTCGATCGAGTCAAAAGCGGTTTCGGTTGCAAGTCACAACGCCGAGCCTGAGCACATTCAAGCGGTTCAGGCGATTTTAAAGCCAAGTGAGATGGGTCTTATGCAGACGCCGTTTTCGCTGCCGCTGATGCAGTTCGGTCGGCAGATGCGTCGTGCCCGGCGTTGGTACCATCCTTGTTCGGGCAAACATGCGGCAATCTTACGTGGTTGTCAGATTCGTGGCTGGTCGCGCATTGGCTATACCTGGCCACATCATCCGTATCATCAAGCGTACTTAGGCGTCGTTCGGCGTGCGCTGGGTGAAAACTGGAAGCCGCAAGTCACTGCCAAAGATGGCTGTGGGCTACCGACCATTTCAATGACGGTGACGGAGCTTGCGCGCGTCTATGCGGATCTCGCGGTCACAAAAGATGACGATTGGATTTGGTCAGCGATGACCGAAAAGCCCGACCTTGTCGGTGGCTTCAATCGACTTGATTCCACGATCCTCAAGAGCTGCGGTGGCAATGTGATCGCCAAAGAAGGAGCCGACGGTCTCCTTGGGCTTGCGATCAAGCATCCTGATTTTCCTGAGGGCCTTGGTGTGGTGATCAAGGTCGCGCATGGTTGGGACACGACGGCGACTTGGTTTGTTGCGCGCTATGTTTTGGGAGTCTTGGGCTTTAAGCTTCGCAATCCCTATAGGCTCGATCGGCAAAAAGCATTCGTGGTCCAGGATGTGATTCCTCCCACCCTTCGCGGTCGAATGAGTGAGATCGTGCCATTTGATGCGTGGGATCCCGATGAGGATCGCTGGGAGTTTGATTTTGAGAAGTACGTTCGTCCGTTCGCTGAAGGTCCGATGGGTGAGGCGATGGCATGAGAATCAGTAACTTCATCGGTGGAGAATGGGCCTCGACTGCAGAATACATTTCGTCGGTGAATCCGTCGACGGGTGAGCCGTACCTCGAAGTTCCGCGCTCTGGCGAAAATGAGGTGGCCGCAGCGGTGCAGGCGGCAAAGTCTGCGTTCCCGGCATGGCGATCGCTTCGCGCAGAAGAGCGTGCCGATATCCTTGATCGCATTGCAGATGGAATCGACGCGCGTCTTTCAGAGTTTGCCCAGATGGAAAGTGACGATCAGGGAAAGCCTGTTTCGCTCGCGACAAGTCTTGATATTCCGCGCGCCGCACTCAATTTTCGCTTTTTCGCTGGAGCCATTCGGCATGAGCTAAGCCATGCGGCGCCGATCGATGCCAGAACATTTTCCTATGTTCGACGCGAGCCGATTGGTGTTGCGGGTTTGATTAGTCCTTGGAATTTGCCGCTCTATCTTCTCACTTGGAAGATCGCTCCCGCGCTTGCCTATGGCAACACCTGCGTTGCAAAGCCGAGCGAGTGGACCTCAGGCACGGCCTGGCTCCTTGCGAAAGTGATGAAAGAGGCGGGGCTTCCAGCTGGGGTGTGTAATCTTGTTTTTGGTTATGGTCATGAGGCAGGACAGGCCCTTGTTGAGCACGAAGACGTTCCGCTGATTTCATTTACCGGCGGAACCGTGACGGGGCGGAAGATCGCAGAAACGGCAGCTCCAAGATTGAAAAAACTCTCGCTTGAGCTTGGTGGAAAAAACCCGACCATTGTTTTTAAAGATGCGCTTGAGATGTTTTCTGTTCAAGAGCTGGCGAAGAACGTGGCGCGGTCCGCGTTTCTCAATCAGGGTGAGATCTGTCTTTGTGGCTCGAGACTCTATGTCGAGGAGACCTTCTACGACGAGTTCTCCGAAGCATTGGTGCGTGAAGTAAAAGCGCTGACGGTGGGCGATCCGCGCGATGCGAGTTCGTTTATGGGTCCGCTGGTATCAAGCGAGCATTTGGCGAAGGTCTCCAGCTATATTCAGCACGCCAAAGATACGGGACTTAAGATCCTCTGTGGCGGAGAGCGGCCCACGGCGCTTCCCTCAAGTACGGGGCGCGATCTTTCAAAAGGGTATTTCGTTCAGCCGACGATTGTGGCGGATGTGCCCGAGAGTTCACGACTGCAGAAGGAAGAAGTTTTTGGACCGGTGGTCACGCTCTCGCGATTCAAATCAGAAGATGAAGTCGTGGCGCTTGCCAACAGCACGCGGTACGGCCTTTCGGCGAGTCTTTGGACAAACTCGCTTTCGCGAGCGCACGGGATGGCGGCGCGTTTAGAAGCAGGCACAGTTTGGATCAACGGCTGGATGATTCGCGATCTGCGTATGCCATTTGGTGGAGTGAAAGATTCGGGTCTTGGTCGAGAGGGACAAATGGATTCGCTCCATTTCTTTACCGAACCGAAGACGGTTTGCGTTCGTTTTGGACGGCAAGAGAAATAGAAAAGAGGAAGCAGGATGGGTTTTTTAAAAAAACGGTGGATGTGGGTCTTGCTTGCGTTGGCCATCGTTATGGGCGCGGGTCTCTTTCTCCGCGCGCGCAGCCAGGCCGGTAAAGAGCGTCTTGAGTCGGTTACGAAAGGCCCAGCAGTCGAGGCGATTTATGCGATCGGAAAAGTTGAGGCCACTCGAACTTTTCAGGCGAAGGCCGGTGTTGCCAGCGGAATCGAGCGAATCCCTGTGCGTGAAGGCATGGTTGTCAAAAAGGGCGACTTGATTGTCGCTTTCTCGGAGGGCAACGTGGTGCGTGCACCCTTTGACGGCGTTGTGACTCGAGTTGAGTACAAAGTTGGCGAATCCGTTTTTGCCGGCAATCTGATCGCCGAAGTGACCGATCCAAGTGAGTATGAGCTGCGTGTGGTGCTTGACCAGCGTGCAGCGGTCAAAGTTCGTCGTGGGCAAAAGGCGAAGCTGAGTTTTGATGGTCTTCGCGACCTTGAGCTCTTTGCGGAAGTGCGAACCGTTTATACCAGCAGTTCGCAGTTTACAGTGACGCTCGATACGAAGGGGCTACCGAAAGAGATTTTGCCGGGGATGACCGCTGACGTCGCAATTGAAGTCGCCGTTAAACCAGAGGTTCTTCTGATTCCGGCGTCGAGCCTTCAGGCCGGTCGAGTGGAGCGGGTGCGCGACGGTCGTCGGCAGATGATTGAAATCAAGACTGGGCTTGTGAATGCAGATAAAGTTGAAGTGACAGAAGGTGATCTAGTGGTGGGCGATCAGGTCGTCGTGAGGTTGAAGTAAGAATGTTATTCTTGGCGATCCGCCACCTCGTGGCTCGAAAAAAACAGACGACGCTGACGCTCCTCGGAATCGTCTTTGGCTCAATGGCGTTTGTTGCAATTTCGGGCTTCATGCTGGGGTTTC
>JAEUWE010000284.1 GCA_016791465.1 Pseudobdellovibrionaceae bacterium | reverse complement strand
GTTGAGCTCAATCTGGTGCAGCTTCGCCCAGTGGTCGAGGTCTTGCCTAAGCTTGCTATCATACGTCGGAAGAATCATCGGCGCTCCCGAGATGGACTTCGGGAAACCTTTTCGTAAGCCTTTGAATTTCGCGGCCCCATAAAAGGCAACATTCTTCTTGGTGATTGATTTTGGATAGAGTCCTTTGCCGTCGATCCCATTGGGAAGAAAGTTCGTGACCACGATGTCCATGCGATGGGCGGTCAACTCTCTCAATAGCTCGTCGGGTTTTCCTTCCGACAACATGATCTGACAGGGTGATATCCTGAACGCATGTTTTACGAGCTGAAGTACAATTTGCTTTGGAACACTATCGAGCGCACCAACATGCAGGGATGGCTTCAGTGGCTTGAGCCGATCATGCAGAACTTCATACATCTCTGAACCCATGCGGAAAATGTTCTTCGAATAGTCCAACGCGACTTTGCCCTGCTCAGTCAGCGTCAGCTTCTTGTGACTTCGCTCAAATAGCTGCACACCCAGCGCATCTTCAAACTGCCTGAGCTGAGCAGACAATGTCGGCTGGCCCACACGTAGCTTGGCTGCCGCCTTTGAAACGGTTCCTTCTTCGGCAATGGTTTTAAAATAGAACAGATGATGGTAGTTGATCCACGGACTCACGAAAGGTCCTCCAGTTTTATGCATCGTCTACAGCAATGATAGACAGGTTATTTATCGATTTGAGAGATACTCAAATTTAGACGATAAATGATGACAAGGACAAGGAGACTTTTTGATGATACTGTTCCCGTTTTCTGAATACTGGTGGTTTTATGCCGGCTTCACGGCATTCGTACTTGTTGTCTTGGCACTCGACTTGGGTGTTTTTCACAAGAAAGCGCATGAGGTTAGCTTCAAAGAGGCCTCGATCTGGACCAGCGTTTGGATTGGCCTTGCTCTTGTTTTCAACTACCTCTTCTATCTCTACGCTCAGTACAAATTTTCAACCCATGAGCCATACACCTCGATGGCGGGATTCGACGCCGACGCCCAAGCTAAAAATTCAGCATTGGAGTTTCTAACCGGCTTTGTGGTCGAAAAGTCTTTGGCAATTGACAACATTTTCGTCTTTGCCGTCGTCTTCGCATACTTCGGAATCCCCAAAGTCTATCAGCACCGAATACTTTTTTGGGGAATTCTCGGAGCCCTCGTCTTCAGGGCGATGTTTATCGCGATGGGATCGATTCTCATGCAGTATCACTGGATCGTAATTTTCTTCGGAGCACTCCTCATACTGACGGGCTTCAAGATGTTCTTCGCAGGCACAAAGCCTCAGAATATGGAGAATAACTTTGTTGTTAAACAACTCAAAAAAGTATTCAGAGTTCATCCGCAAATCGAAGGGCAGAAATTCTTTGTTAAGAAGAATGGCTTGCTCTATGTGACGCCTCTCTTCTTGGCCCTGATTTTCCTTGAACTGAGCGACATCATCTTTGCCGTAGACTCAGTTCCTGCGATTTTCGCTCTTACCAAAGAACCGCTCATTGTCTTTACCTCAAACATCTTCGCGATCCTCGGACTTCGCTCCATGTACTTCATGCTCGCGGGCGTCATGGATCGCTTCGCTTATATCAAGTATGGCCTTGCATCCGTGTTGGTCTTTGTGGGCCTCAAAATGGTGTGGCTGAACGAAGCCTTTGGGGGCAAATTTCCCATTAACTGGTCACTCGCAATCATTGCCACACTCATCGGCTCATCTATTCTCGTGTCGCTCGTCATCGATCGCAAAAATAATGCGAACTCGATAAGCTGAGAACCGGCCAAAAAAAAGAGGTGCGATCGCTCGCACCTCTGGTCCAGCGCTATCCAATCGCAACGACGACTCGGGCACGACACTGACCACAATAGATCACTCCACCGTCTCGACCAAAGTAGACGGCGCCGCATTTGAGCTCCTGACCGCACTCTGGACAGAGTACGGCATCAAGTTGGACAACAAAGTTCGACCGCCAGCGCTTCACGGCAATCCAAACTGTCGCCAAAAGGAAGAGTGGAACAAGAACGAAGTGTAAGCCGGGAATCGGCAATACAAAAAGCGTCATGAGGGCCGTTGCGGCTCCACCTCTCACAACCCGAACAAGCCGCTGTCTATTCGACAGCTCGGCGACAATCTCCTGCGCAGCAGTTCTGTCTCCGTTCAATTTAGACAAATAAACCCGCAAAGGTCACCTCCTCGAAGATCGACGATGATCCAATTCATGATTGACGCGCCCCTGCCATAATTGGATAATCCGATGATACATACTATCATCATCGGATATGCCGAAACTAGAAGTTCACGCACATCAGAGTCAAATGTCCAGTAGCCCCGCCTCTACGCCCATGCTGACACAGACAATATCGGCGGTGAACTGGAATCAGGTGTATAGCTTTTCAATTGTGGCAACGCATGGATCCATTCGCAAAGGTGCCGAAATCTTAGGTCTTGGCCCCTCCTCACTGAGTGAGCAGATCTCGCAATTGGAACAAACTCTCGAAGTGAAACTTTTTACGCGGAACGGCCCTAAGCTTATCCTCACGGAACAAGGCGAACGGCTCTTGATTCACGCGAAAAGCATGTTCGACCAAGGGTTGCGATTTCTCGACGCTGTCTCTCCGCTTATAATGGAAAACTATCCGCTCTCAATCGGCTTTGTTCCTGGCCCTCATTTGCCGGGAGCGTACTCCTGTATAGGAGATATCCAACGCCAGTTTGGCCCCCTCAATATGAAGCTGCAGCACTGCACTCCAGATACGTTTGAAACTTCCATTCTGAAGGGCCAGCTCGATTTTGGTTTTTCAGATCGCAGATCAAATCGAAACGACCTGATCTCCGCCCAAATTGCTCTCGATCCGGTTCGGTTCTATGTATCGAGTGATTGGCAGGATCATTCGCTTTCCCAGCTCCTCGAGTCGCTTCCCCTCCTTGTCTGCCGATCCGAAGCCTCAACCGAGGCATTTGTCGAACAAGCTTTGCGCAAGGTTGGAATCGTTCCTTCGTCTGTCGTTTCATCTGACTTTCCAAGCGTACTTATTGATCTCTGCCTTTCCGGCCTTGGCGTCGGAGTTTTTGTTGAAGACTCACTTCCAGACTTGAGGTCGAGCAAGGTCCGACGCTTGAGACACCCAAAAGATGCGCCGCAAATCGACTCCTCTCTCTATGCTATTTGGGCCACAGCCGCAGAGAATACGGCCGCCATTTCACGACTCAAGTCGGTACTTAAAATTAACACCCGTCAGCGCGAGAATTGAGATGAGCGACAGCGTCTTACAATTCTCTCATTCTAAGCCACTCACACTTGGAGTTGAGCTCGAGCTTCAGCTGCTCGATAAAACAACGCTCGATCTGTCTCCGAAGTCGCCTCTCTTATTCGCAGCCCTCGGCGGTGAAACCAGTCGCATTAAAGCCGAGATCTTCCAGAGCATGCTCGAGATCAATACCGCTGTCTGTCAGAACGCGCATGAAGTCAGACGAGATCTCTCACAGACGATCTCAACAGTTCAGGAAATCTGTGCAAGCCTCGATCTCCGCGTCGCGTCTGCTGGCACCCACCCATTCGCTCACTATTCCGACCGCATCCTCTATCCTGCTGATCGATATAAGTCTCTGATCGATCGAAACCAGTGGATCGCAAGACGCCTCATGATTTTCGGACTCCATGTTCACATTGGGATGAGAGACGGCGAACACGCCATTCAGATGAATAACGCCCTCCTCCACTATCTGCCGATACTTCTCGCTTTGTCGGCCAGCTCCCCCTACTGGAACGGCGAGGATACCGAGCTCGCCTCATCCCGAATCACATTTTTCGAGGCAATCCCAACCGGTGGTCATCCGTGTCGAATTATGTCATGGGGCGACTTCACTGACCTCTATGCCAAACTCATACGAAGCGGCGCGATTCGATCCCCCAAAGACATCTGGTGGGACATGCGACCTAGTCCAGGTTTCGGTACTCTTGAAATTCGAATCTGCGATAGCCCGCCCACCCTTGCAGAAACGGTCGCCATCACTGCGCTTATCCATTCCATCGCCAAGTACATCGACAACCAGATCGTCGATGGTCGAAAGTTTGCACCGCCACCAGACTGGATCGTCCGAGAAAACAAATGGCGCGCATCTCGCTGGGGCACGAGCGCAGAGTTCATTGTCACAAATGATGGCGAAACTGATCACATGATTAAAATCACTTCGGATCTACTTGATGAGCTTGCGGAAATCTCGTCCTCAATGAGCTACCAAGCTGAGTTTGATCTCATCAGACAGCTCCTGGCGAAGGGACCGAGCTACAAAAGACAGCAAGCCATCGCCAGTCGCAACGAAAACAACATGGTTGAGCTGACTGACTTTCTAGCATCGGAGTTTGAATTGCGATCCCCAATTTGGGGGAGCCCTTGAAAGCTCTCGAATCGCTACTCAAGCAAATCTACTTCAAAACTCATACTTTCCTCATCGATCGCCAGAAAGTGCAGGCCATCGCTTTGTGGGGTGCCGCCTGGGTGACGGGCCTGGTGGCTGTTCAGTATGCCCGCATTTTTAAATTTCTCGAAACTCAGTATCTCGCCATCGCCGAATCACGTCCCATCGAGGCCGTTTTTCTCTCACCACTTCTTCTCTGTATCGCCTGGTGGCTTGTGCGCCGTCTGAGCCCAGAGGCCGGAGGCAGCGGTATTCCACAGATCTTAGCAGCAAACGAACTCGATTTCCGCCACCATTCCAGCACGGTTGATAAACTCCTGTCCCCTCGCGTCGCCCTCGTCAAGCTCACCAGTTCGCTACTTGCTGTCGCCGGCGGTGCGGCCATCGGTCGCGAAGGTCCCACACTACAGATCAGCGCTTGCATCTTTCACTTTTTCGGCAATCGCGTGCGAAAGTACTTTGCACATATCGACTCACACACTTGGATTATCGCTGGCGCCGCAGCGGGACTCGCCTCCGCCTTCAATACTCCACTTGGCGGAATCGTCTATGCGATCGAAGAAATGGGGACGCTGCACTTTCATCGCGTCAAAACCTCGGTCTTCTCTGCCGTTATAATTGCGGGTTTAATGTCCCAGTGGCTACTCGGCCCATATCTCTATCTCGGCTTCCCCAAGCTCTTAGCTGATTCTTTCATGTTCTTACCCTATGCCGTCCTGACCGGAGCCGTCGCGGGAGCCTTGGGAGCAGGATTTGGCGAACTCCTTTCCAAGGGCAGTCTCTGGAAACAGCGACTCGTCTTTCGCGGATCAGAACTTCCTTTTGTGATCGCTTGCGGATTCGCTCTCTCTGGACTGATCTGGCTTTCACATGATTCCTCCGGATCCGGCAAAGAGGTCATCAATCGACTTCTCTTCACCTCTGAAAATTCAAGTCTTCTCACTGTTCTGTACCGAACGGCCGCAACCGCTATTTCATATCTCTCTGGCGCCGCCGGCGGCATCTTTGCTCCCTCGCTCTCCGCCGGAGCCGCGCTCGGCTCTACGATTGATGTTGTGGTTTCGTCCGGACATAAAAACCTCATGGTGATGATCGGCATGATCGGATTTCTCACCGGCGTCACTCGAACGCCGTTCACTTCGTTCATACTCGTACTGGAAATGTCAGATCGACATTCCGCGATTTTTCCGATGATGGTAACGGCCATCGTTGCAAACGGCGCAGCTCACTTTGTTTCCGCACATGGCTTTTACGAGAAGATGAAGACAAAATTTATTGAGAGCTCCGCCCTCGCAGCGCCCTCCACACGCACCGAGCCAGTATGATCGAAAGGCAAACAGTCCGTGCGCACGCTGCACTCTGCCGGAGCCCGCAATGAGCAGTCGACTCAATTCCTACAACTTTAACCACCTCTACTACTTCTATGTGATCGCATCACAAGGCAATATGACGGCGGCATCCGAGGTCCTCAATACCAGCCAGCCATCTCTCAGCGTACAAATGAAAGCGCTTGAGTCTGCACTTCAACGTCCGCTGTTTACTCGTGCAAAACGCAAGATAGAGCTCACAAAATTTGGCCAAGAACTACTGAGCTATTGCAAAAAGGGCTTCGAAACATTCGAGGAAATGGACGAACTCTTTGTCGATTCGAAAGTCAACAGTCCGCCCTATACAATATCCATAGGTGTCTCCATGGAGATTGATCGACCCTTCGTCGCTGAAGTCATAGGTAAAATTACGCGTTCTCAACCAAAAGAGATTCGCCCAAAAATCAATCTGGTCTCTCTGGACACTGCAACCCTAAACCAAATGCTTCGCTCAGGAGAAGTCGATCTGCTTCTATCGACCAAGGCGACAATCGATCACGACATTGAACTTCTCTTTCGCTACTCTCTTCCTGTTGGATGTTTTGGAAACAGCGAAATCTACCAGGCTTCGCAACGAGTCCGATTTGAAGCGATCCTTCGCGATCGAACCTATGGCGTCGCTCTACCTGCCCATTCCACCCAACTTCGAGCTGAGATCGAGCAATACTTTCTGAAAAAAAGAATCCGGCCAAACTGCCTATTTGAAAGCAACATTCTCGCGGCTGTCATTCGCGCTACAGTCGATGGGGTCGGCATGACAATAGCGCCACAGGCATACGTTTGGAGCGAGATTAAATCAAGAAAGCTCTTCTATATTTCAGACTCTCCGCTGTGGCGACACCAATTGATTCTCCTAAGCAAGAAGGGTCGATTTCGCAATAATAAGGCCGCAATCGTTCGACATTTCGCTGAGGAATTAGAGTCCATGGCCACCTTGACGTGGCCAAGAAAACCATTGGCCGCCTATTAAATGAAGCCTTCTTGGGACATTGGCGGAACCGACGAAGGAAATTCATTTAGCGCCCGTATTTCACCAACTACGATAAGGTTGATACAGTCGCGAACTCCAGATAAACTCCATCCGATTTGATCTGCAATCGCTTTGTGCCACGGCCAAGCGACAAATCCCTCTAGCCGCATAACTCCATCTCTCACGGAAACATCAATCCATTCCCCAGCTGCGAAGGAAATCGGCTTGAGCTGACTTCGCACGATGTTCTCTATTTCAACGTCCGACCTCGAGTATCCACTGACAACATCAATGCTGTCTTTTATTCCAACCACGCCGTGCGTAGACATCACAATCCGAACGATCGCATTTTTGCGGAAGGTCGAATCCACGGCTCCTGACAAGCTCACAACTCCCCTCACAACTTCGAGATTGAAATCTGCAGAATTAATCCGAATGTCCCACTTCAATCTCTCTTGCAGCTCATTTTCAACTTGGTCGTCACTACTATTAATTTTCTTCTTGCGAACCACTGCCGACTCCCCTCGCTAGACCCCTTAACTCATATAAGACGAATACCTATCTTCCGATGAAACCGGCATCGGCTGAAATACATTATCGGTATAAGACTCATATCATTATCGCCTCAGTGATCCGCCAAACTATACATTCATTCCTCAGTGCCTTAGCCTCACTAAAGAGCTCTCGCTCACGAAGACCGTCGAAAAGCATCAATGCTCAGCTACTCGATCGCGAGGATTTTCTTTGTCGCTAGATACAAAAATCGGGATTTCAGCAAAGTTTCATCACACTGCGCCCGTATTCTACGGTGTCGCAAACCGTCACATTCAATTCCTGGAAACCTCCATCGCTCGATGGGTTGCCCAGAATCACGCGCTACCCTTGATGATTCCGTCTGAGTCGGAAGGCTCAAAAATTTCTAGCCGTATGCTTGATGCGGGAGGGTATGCGCGCTGCCTAGACGGCCTTATTCTGCAGGGCGGTGTCGACGTCCATCCAACACTATACGACCCTCACTATACGGCAAAAAAAGACTATACCTATGATCTTGTTCGAGATCGATACGAACTTGAACTGATCAAGGCCTTTCTCAACGAAAAGAAACCAATCTTTGGAATTTGCCGCGGGCTACAACTTCTCAACGTTCATTTTGGAGGAACTCTTCACCACGATCTTGGAGATGAGGGCTATTCAAAACATTTTGATCCAACCAGTGCGAATCATCATCTGCACGAGGTGAACATCATGCCGAATGGGCTGCTTTCACAAATCTATCCCTCTACTGTGAGAGTCACATCGATCCACCACCAAGGAATAAATCTTCTCGGAACGGACTGTCACCCAGAGGCACATGCCTCAGACGATGGTCTCATCGAAGCCTTTAGTCAGGCGAGTGATGAAACATTCGTTCTCGCAGTACAATGGCATCCTGAGTTCGATGAACTGCCGAATCAGTGTGCGGTCAACTCAAACCTTCTCGTTCGGCAGTTCGTTCAGGTCGCCAATGTTAGACGAATCTCAGGGCACCTGGATGTATCGGCGTTTACACCCAACAAGTCGGAATACTAGCTTGAATAAGATTCGTGGTCTCACTCTGAGGAGCTCTAAAACGTGAAATACTCTTTAAAGTCAGCGCCGCTCAACCTGGTTGTCGATCTCGACGGTACATTCTTTGAAACAATGGGTCGAGAAGAGGACCCGCTTTATCAGCTCATCTTTGAAAATCGGGGAGACATCACGCTCATATTCAATACAGGTCGAAACATCGCAAGCGTTCAGTCGGCTTTGACCACCGGTCATTTTCCACTACCAGACTTTGTGATCGGCGATGTCGGCGCCAGCGCGTTTGATTTCAAAAACTCACTTCCCATTAGGGAAATCGAAGATCCCATCGAAAATCGGTGGCCGGGGAAGAATAAAATTCTTGAACTCGCTCAGGGGCTCCAGGGCCTCATCCCACAAGACGTCCAGCAGGAAAGACGCTGCTCCTTTTATTTCGATCCCTTATGCTTTGATGCGAAGGCGTTCGCCGAGACAGTCAGTGCTTACGGATGTGACGTCTTGTTGTCAGCCGGACGGTTTTTAGACGTCATACCGAGAGGTGTATCAAAAGGCGAAACCGCGATAAAACTGCTAATGTTATATCAGCTTGATAAACGTTCGACTCTGTTTGCCGGCGACACGCTGAACGACCTCTCGATGTTTAAGCTCGGCATGCCGGCCGTTGCCGTAGGAAAGTCTGAGTCCGGTCTTATCGAAGCCGCCTCAAAAATACGAACGACAATTATCTCCGATAAGGTAGGCTCCCTTGGAGTTCTCGATGGACTCATCAAAGTCGGGTTTGTGGAAAAATGCGAAACGCATCATCAAACGTCTTCAAGAAAGTCCGAACTGGTCATGGTCTACCATCGCCAACCTTTCGACGAAATCAAGACTGGCGGCAAAACAACTCGTCAATTGCCCAAAAGCCCAAATGGCATTATCCCCACTCTTCTCGGGCTGTTTTCGTCGAACAATCCAGGTTCCTGGGTTGCATGGTCGCATCACGATTCCAACAAAGATAAATTTGAATCTCATGTCGCCGTCGACCCCGTTCGATATCCCAACCTTGTCAGCGCCCGAGTGCCACTCTCAAACGAAGACGTCAATATTTTCTACAAAAAGTTTTCAAAAGAGGCACTTTGGCCGATTATCTTTTCATTTCCCAGCAAGATAGAAATCAATCATGCTCATTGGGAGCACTTTAAAAAAATCAACCGTCTGTTTGCTTCGCAAGCCGCGGCGGAGTCCGAAAAAAACGGATTGGTTTGGATACACGACTACAACCTTTGGCTCACACCTTACTATCTGCGAAAACTTCGACCAGACCTCAAAATTGCATTTTTCCACCACACATCCTTCCCTGGCCCAGATATATTCAATGTTCTCCCTTGGCGACGAGAGATTGTCGAAAGCCTGATCCAATGTGACCACATCGGATTCCACATTCCCCGCTATGTTGAAAACTTTGTCGACGTTGCACGTTCCGCTTTCGACGTCCGTGTTACCAAGCGGTCTGAAGCGGCACCACGGTTCCTCCACCTCAACTGCGCTCTAGGCGTCGACTCCTACGCAACAAAAATAGAAATTGAAGGCCACTCATTATCTCTCGGCGCTCATCCGGTCGGGATCGACACTGAGCGAATTCGTACAGCACTGTCTGTAGAAAGCGTTCGTCATTCAATTAAAAATCTGGAGCAAGAAATAAAAGGGCGCATGGCCGTGCTTTCTGTCGAAAGACTCGACTACGTGAAGGGGCCCGTCGAGAAAGTTGCCGCATTTGAAGAGCTACTTGATAAGCATCCAGAGCTCCACGGCAAGATCGTCTTCATTAACATCGTGACTCCTCCCGCTCCCGGAATGGACGTCTATCGCCAGACGAGGGAAAAGCTTGATCAAGTCATCGGTCGGGTGAATGGACGCTTTGCAAACGTGGACTGGACTCCAATTCGATATTTCTATCGGTCTTTTAGCTTTGAAGAGCTAATGGCTTTCTATGCGGTATCAGATATAGCATGGATCACACCTCTTCGCGATGGTCTCAACCTCGTCTGCAAGGAATTTGTCGAGGTTAAGGCGCAGACACAGCGCTTGGGAACACTCGTCCTGTCAGAGTTCGCAGGAGCGTCTGTTGAACTCCACGGGGCTCTTCTCACAAATCCATTTGATAGTCGATCATTGACAAGAGGTCTCATGGACGCCATCGCGATGTCGGATGCCGAAAGAGCCGCGCGCCTTCAAAAGCTAAGTTCGATCATTCGCGAAAACGATGTTACGAAATGGGGGGAAGGTTTTCTTCAAGCGCTAAGAGACACACCAACTCGCAAAGCCGCTCTATAGAGCGGCCGTATGGACAACAGCAGAAGCCTCGACCTGAACTCTCTTCTCGAGAAAAAGTGTCAGGCGTTCTTTCTCGACTCTGGTGGGAGCCTTTGCCCATTGGACGAAGACATCCATGGCGGGGCTTTTCTGAGAGAGTCGCGTCGGTCTCAAGAGTACATACTGGACTCTCGGGAACAAGGTTGCAACTTCGCCCGTAATACTCTCCGTGAGCTGTTCTGCATCTTTATACTTTTTTAGCTCGGTCTCACTCTGCGAAAGCCTCAGCTCAAATTCTTTTACCGCTCCCCGACCTTCCCTATTCAGATCAGCAATAGATCCTCGAATGCTTTCTTCAAACGAGATTTGGATGATCTCGAGAGCTTCGCTCGCGATGTCGTACCCTTTTAAACGATTTTGCAGATCCCTCACGAGGTCCGGAGACAGCGCATCGCCGACAAGACCCACGACAATTTTTTCTTTCCGCCAGCCAAACTCGATTTCCTTTTTTACGACAACTGACTTTTGGAATCGCATTTCATTCTCGATGAACGCGCTCGCTTTTGACCGAAACAGGACTTCACGCTGTAAACGCCATGCTAGGAAAAGGCTCGGTAGAATAACCACGAACGCCGTTATCCCCATCCACGTATTTAACCGTCGATTGACTGCTCCGTCCGTCTCG
>JAEUWE010000281.1 GCA_016791465.1 Pseudobdellovibrionaceae bacterium | reverse complement strand
ATTGAGCTCGTTTGTTGTCGACTGCGCCAGTGCTGATTTTAATCCTTGGCGAAAGGCGTTCATAAATAGAAACAGATGTGATTCGGTGAAAGGTAATCCTTGCGCAGCCGACGCAGCGGCGATCGATGTCGCTGGATAAGGCCCTGTGCCCTCGGGGGCGCCGCTGAGATTGAGACCAAGTCCAACCACGACGGTGTGAAAGGCCTTTGAAGAGTCCGAGACAATCTCAATTAAGAGGCCCGCCACTTTCATGGCGGTCTGGCTTTGATCTGTTCCAGTAACAATGTGGAGATCGTTTGGCGGTTTGATTGCAAGCTTCAGGTCGGGCCACGCGGCGTGAACCGCTTCGTAAAGTGCAAGCCCTGCAATCGGAGAAAATACCGGCTGTAGCGGGGTCGTCTTATCCACGGCAAAGGTCCAGCTGGAGAGTAGCGCTTGGCCGGGAAGCGCGAGCCACTGATTCTGGTTTCTTCCGCGCCCATGAGTTTGCTGATCGGCGAGATAGAGGACAGCGTCGCCGGGGCCATGGAGCGCCATCAGGGGATCAGTCGCGTTCTTTGCGTCGTCATTGGTTGAGCCTGTTGAGGAGACGGCCTTCGTGCGAAGGCGAATTCCGCGTGCCCACTCGCTCGCCAACCGAAACGCGCTCATATTCCGGTCATCTCGGTTTGCTGCCAGTCAAAGAGCAAGCTGATATCGGCTGTCGGAGCAGAGTGCGTCAGCGCTCCAACCGAGATAAAATCGACACCGAGTTCGGCGACACTGCGCACGCGCTCAAGAGACATGTTGCCGCTCGCCTCAGATTGAATGCGAAGGCCTTTTGTTGCGGCACTTTGGATCAGGCGGACGGCGTCGGCAATTGATTCATTGCTCATATTGTCGAGAAGAACGCGCTCCACTTTGAGGTCAATCGCGTCAGCAACATCGTCGAGGCTTGCGCATTCGACTTCGATTTTTTCGCTGGTATTGGCACGAATTCGCTCAACGGCTTTGCGTAGGCCGCCGGCCACCATGATGTGATTGTCTTTGATCAAAACGGCATCGCTCAAGTTATAGCGATGATTGGTGCCGCCACCGTGAGCGACGGCCTTTTTCTCCATTTCGCGATAGCCCGGAGTTGTTTTGCGGGTGTCGAGGATATGAGTCGAGGTGTGTGACACTTGGTCGACGAACCGACGAGTCAGTGTCGCAATGCCTGAAAGGTGACCGACGAAATTCAAAGCGACCCGCTCGGCCTTTAGGATTTGCACCAGGTCGCCAGCGACGTGGCAAATGATCTGACGATTGAGAACACGGTCACCTTCGCGAAAGTGCCACTGCACTTTGCTTGTGGGATCGAGCATTTCGACACATTGTTCGAACGCGGCCGTGCCCGAAAGCACGAGATCCTGCTTGGCGACGAGCCGGGCTTGGCCAAAACGAGGCGCGAGGCCGAGACTATCGGTCGTCAGATCACCCCGTGGCATATCTTCTTTAAGTGCAACGCGAATCAATTCAGAAAGAATCACTTTTCAGAGTCCTCGAGAAGTTTTTGCAGTTCGCGCGAGATGATGCGTTCTGCAATTTGCGGCAATAGCTGATTCACCATGCGTTCAATAATGGCCTCAAGCGCTGGCTCCATTTTGGCGCGGATCGCCTCTTCGAAGTTTCGATCCGATATGCCACTCTGGGAATAAGTTGAAGCCGTCCGATAAGATGGTTCCGGTGTGTGTGCCTCGCGGCCCCGACTTGCGGGGCGCCCGGCTTCGCTTAGGTCTACGGCACCGTGCATGTCTTTAAAGAAGGTTCCGGTTTGTGGAATTTTTTGAGTGATATCGCTCGGATCAAATTCTTCGATCGGAGCTTCGCGCCGTGAAGCTGTCGATGTTCCGGCCCGAGAAAGGTCAGTCGATCGATGGCCGGTAAAGTCAGGCTCGCGCAGAAGTTCGCGCACGATCGACGGTTGTGTGCGGTCCTCGTGTGAAATCGGTTCGATTTCGAGTGTCTTATCGAAGTCGTCTTCGTCGAGGGAGAACTCAGCCAGTTCTTCTTCGGGACTGGCTTCGATCACTCGAGGCGACTGAGGCAGATCCGGAATTGGAATCTTGTCTGTTACGGCAGTGGCCCGTGCAGCGGTTGCTGGCGTGACCGTTGGTATCGCAGGAGTCTCGTCGTCGTCCAAAGCCAGCGCCTCTTCGGTGCTGAGCGGAGCGATGCGATATTTGTCGAGAGACTGTGGCGCCCACTTCTCATCGGCCTCATCGTCGTCATCGTCGCTCAAAAGGCTGAGCGATGGCGTTGAGGTCGGGGCTTCGAGAGGCGAGTCCATATTGGGAAGTTGAATCGGCTTAAACTCGTCCGCCTCATCGTCGGCCTTCTCGGCATCGTCGAAGCTGGAGAGCGGCTCAAAGCTCTCCATGTTCCAGCCCGATGCTCCCGAGAAATGGAGATCCGGAAGTACGCCGAGAGGTTCCTCTTTTGTCGGAGGAACAGGATCGTGTTGCCGCTCGTGAGTCGGGGGTTCCGGCTCACTTGGCGCAAGGGAGATCGCTTCGGGACGCTCTGGAATAGCGGGTGTAAATCCCGTCGGAGGTGGGGCTGCGATTTCAAAGTCCCCAGCTGGAACCGGTGGCTGATAGTTTTTTGCGCGCTCCGCCTCTTCGGACTTGAGGGGGGCTGCGACGGTCGCAGGAAAGTCGAGATAGTGGGCCATTCTCTGCGTGCGCGTGCGCGGAACAAGTTCCAGAACCAGGCGACGAAGGGTTTCGACGTCGAACGGTTTTTCGAGTTTGCCGTCAGCACCTGTGGCTTCAAGCTGGGCTTGGTCGAGCTCCATGAATGAGCTCCACATCAGAACAACCGGAAGCGATGCTGTTTCGGGATCGCGCTTGAGATCGCGACAGACATCATAGCCTGACCGCTTTTGCAGCAAAATATCAGCAAAAATCAGATCCGGTTTAAAGCTTTTGGTGACGTCAAGAACGTCGACACCAACAGGAACAGCCTTCACCTCAACAGCGAAGTCCTGCAGGGCGAGCTGAATCACTTTCTTGATCGTAACGCTCTCATCGGCCAGTAAGACGCGCAATGCCATGATTCGAGTGAATCCTTCTCACTTCTCGCTGTCAAGAGAGTGACGAATGGCGCGGCCCGCCGTAGGCTTATTCTATGTTCTCAATTATCGACCGCTACATTGCGAAGCTCTTTCTCGGCTTTTTTGCTGGCGGACTCGTCGTTTTCGTCACGCTTTTCGTGACGGTGGACTACATGTCCAACTTTGTTCGCACTGAGGCGACACTCAAGTCGGTCGGACTCTTTTATCTGTATTCGACTCCCGGTGTTCTCTACCAGATGGTGCCGGTGGCCTGTCTGCTGGGCGTGGTGTTTACGCTAGGCTCGCTTGGTAAAACCAACGAGCTTGTGGCGCTTTTTGCGAGCGGTATGAGTCTCGCTCGTGTCTCGGCGCCCATTCTGGTCTTGGTTGTCTTGATCAGTTCAGTGTCGTTCTTTTTAAACGATCGCGTTGGCCCCTATATCAACCAGCAAAAGAACTACATCTACTGGGTGGAGATTCGTAAACAGCCGGGCTTGTATTCGACGGTTAAGACCGATCGCATTTGGTATCGTTCAGGAAACTCGCTCTACAACATCAAGACCCTTCAGCCCGATACGGCAATGGCGATGGGGCTAACGATGTATCAGTTTGATGGAGCTTGGCGGCTCGCGCAGATGATCACGGCAAACAGTGTCAAGCTCAAGGGGCAGACCTGGGAGCTTGGCGATGGCACGGTCACGCTTTTTCCGGTTGAAACGAGTGTGCCGATTACACAGAGCTTTAAAGCCAAGACGATCGTTGTCGCCGAGGACTCAAAAGACTTGCAGGCCAGTGGGCAGAGCACGGATGCGCTCTCGCTGAAAGAGCTCCAGCACTTCATTCGCAAAAACAAAGAGTCAGGACTTGATACCATTCGCTACGAAGTCGACTACCACGCGAAGCTGAGTTTTTCGATGGCGGCTCTGGTGATGAGCCTGATTGGCATTCCGTTTTCAGTCGGCAAACAGCGGTCGGGGTCGGCCGCGTTTAATGTCGGAATTACGATTGGACTCGCGTTTGCTTACTGGGCCTTTTATAGTTCGGGAATCACGCTCGGAAAACACGGCGCCATTCCCCCAGTGCTAGCGGCTTGGGTCCCGAATGTCGCGATGTCGGCTCTTGCCGTCGTGACTCTTGTTCGGATGCGCCGCTAGTAGTGCTGTTAATCTTCAAAGCAGCGGCAGCTGCCAATCGATTTTCGGGTCTTTGCTGAGTTGATCTGAACCGAGAACAGCGTCTCTCCGTCGCAGACCGAAGTGTCGATGTCGGCTTCGGAAAGGACAACGGTGCGGCTTGGTTTGGTGGTTCGGATGGAGATCTGACTGTTCTGCACGCTGACCGAGGCAACACGAGCCTCTTTGCCAAAAAAGATCGCCTGAGTTTCATCGGCTGATCGAGAATCACTGTTTTCTAAAATCAACCAGACGCTGGCACGGTCATTGTCTTCATCGACCAGGGCCGGATCGCCGCAAAGCACTGCTGTTGTTGCTTGAGCTGGAGTGTGGAGAAGGAAAAGACCGATCGCACACAGAACGAAATACTTTTTCATAAAGCCTCCAAACGCTGGGCTGAAATTGCCACAGGTGGGCGGTTTTCTCCATCTGCTCCGTTTCAGTGTAAAAAAGACGCTTAGAGGGGTTTTCGCATCGTGTACTGAATGACGCTGTCGGCGGTCCACACCATCTCTACAACGTTTTGCGGGCGGCAATCACCGAAAGAGCCATTGTCTCGCCGCTCTCTTTGCCGGCGATTGTAATTTCGGCTTTCTCATTTTCGTTGGCGAGGATGCTCGGACGAGAAAGAACAGTTCGCACACCGTCTTTTGCGATCACACCGACGACGAAGTTCATCATGATCCCTTGGCGTTTTTGCACTGAACCTTCGGTTGCTGTGACTTCGATAAACGTTTTCTGGGTCGCCGACTCTTCGGTGATCGAGCCGGTCGCGCCATTGCGGACAATGAGTTGTGGAGTGGAGACGACTTTTCCATTCATCGAGAGTTCCATTTTTAAAGCGTAACCGGCTTTGGTTGCGGGACCGGCGGCCATGAGAGTCGGTGAGAACGAAAGCGCGAGCGCAAGGATGAAAGTTTTCATGAGGACTCCTGTGTTTATTATGAGAGATGATCTTTGCGGCTCATTTCTGTGGCGTCAATCTGTATGCAGGTAATTGAATTCACAAGATTTTTCGATTCCATATCCATTCCAGGATTGCCTTTTATTCTTAAAAAGTCGGCGATCGATGATGAATCGCCCGAAGTCTTGCATAAAGGGGGAATTTGTGGACAGTCGGCAGATGAAGATGACAGCAATGGGAGTTTTGCTCAGCAGCGTCTTTGTGATCACAGCTGAGGCGCAGAGAGGGCCTCGAGGACCGCAGGACGAAGCGCAGCGTGCGGCATTTGAGGCCTGTCTGACCGAGAATGGATTAATTCGGCCAGAGCGCGGCATGCGTCCAAGTGTCGAGGACATGACGAAACTTCAGGCGTGCATGACGGCGAATGGTTATGAGCGGCCGGCTGGGCCTCCGCATGGAATGCGTCCCCACGGACCGCCACCTGATGGCGTGCGTCCTCCTGGGCCGCCTCCTGGGGAAGATGGGGATGAAACTGAAGCGGTCAGATCGAACTCTGGTCGTGGCTCGTCGGGGGTCTCCAACTAACCGGCCGAAAACGGGTCTGGCGGGCATTGCCATGCGTTGCAAAACCGGCCCGCCTGACCTAGAACCGGCGTTGTGAAACTTGAAGTCTTAAAATATCCAGATCCGAAGCTCCGCAAAAAAGCGCTATCGGTCACCGAGGTGACTGATCAGCATCGCACGCTCGTCGCGAACATGATCGAGACGATGTATGAGGAAAACGGAATTGGTCTGGCGGCGCCACAGGTCGGCGAGAGCGTTCGCCTTTTGGTGATCGACACACGTCCCACCGATGATAATGGCAATGCGACGACAGAGGGGCTGACGGAACTCGAGAAGGCCGTCGTTCAACCGCTGGTTATTTTCAATCCCGAAATTTTGAAGGCGACAGAGAAGACCACCTACGAAGAAGGGTGCCTCAGTGTGCCGGGCTTCTTTGATACGGTTGAGCGTTCGCTTTATGTTGAAGTGAAGGGTCTTGATCAAAACGGTAAAGAGCTTGTGATTAAAACCGATGGCCTGCTGGCGATTTGTCTTCAGCACGAGATGGACCATCTTGAAGGCAAGCTCTTCATCGACCGACTGAGCTTTGTGAAGTCGAATAAGATTAAAAATAAGATCAAAAAATCTGGCTACCCAACGCCCGACGAAGTTGTTGAAGAGCGAAAACGCGTTAAAGAAGCGCGAGCTGAGCGCGCTGTAAAAGCCGATAAATAGGATCAAAACGATGAGCCGCGTACGTATTCTCTTTATGGGAACTCCGGATTTTGCGCGGCAAGCGCTCGAATCACTTTTGAGTGACGAGCATTTTGAGATCGTCGGGGTTGTGACGCAGCCGGATCGTCCAGCGGGGCGAAAAATGCAGCTCACACCTTCGCCGGTGAAGAGTCTTGCAATTGAACGAGGACTGAAGGTCTATACTCCCGAAAAAGTGAATACGCCTGAATTTCGCGCCGAGATCGAAGCGCTTCGCCCAGAGAGTGCGGTCGTCGTCGCATTTGGACAGATTCTTGGCGATGCGTTTTTAGCGCTGTTTCCGCAGAAGGCCGTCAACGTTCACGGCTCGCTTCTTCCAAAGTGGCGAGGGGCTGCGCCCATTCAGCGGGCGTTGATGGCGGGAGATCGCGAGACCGGTGTGGCACTTCAAATCGTCGTTAAAAAACTCGACGCGGGCCCCGTGCTCGGTGTTCGAAAACTTTCGCTGCCGGTTGAGATGACGGCGCGCGAGGTTTATCCGGAGCTTGCTCGTCTTGGTTGTGAGCTCTTGCATGTCGAGTACATGGACTATCTTCGCGGCAACCTCACTCCGCA
>JAEUWE010000229.1 GCA_016791465.1 Pseudobdellovibrionaceae bacterium | reverse complement strand
CTCCATACCGTTCGAAAATCCACGACCTCGGCCGACGCCAACTGCGCAACCAACAGTAGGCCTACAATCCCAAACGCTCTCACAACACACCTCTTTGAGTTTTCAACTGACGCCGCAGATCCGCCGCACGCTTCTCATCCTGCTCGACGCGCTCAACAAGAATCCCCTTCACAAGCGCGCACGCTTCTCGAATCTTTGGTAGACCGATCGTCAAATATTGAAACAGGCCCTCTTTTCGCCTCACCAAAATCCCAGCATCACAAAGTACGGCGATATGCTGCGAGAGATTCGCCTTTGGAATACTCAAGCTTTCCAGGAGCTCTGTGCTGGTTTTCTCGCCCTGAGACACCAGATCCAAAATTTGCAAACGAACCGGGCTCGCCAAAGCTGAACAGATCTCAGCCTGCATCTCATAAAGCGCCCACGCCCCTTCGCTCTGCCCCTGTTTCTTCTTCGTCTTTTTCGCCATGCCTACCCCATTAGTTCGTATTTTTATAAACTAACGGATCAATAAACATATTGCAAAAGCTTTTTCTCGATCGTACGCTCTTAATATGGACAAGAGGCCAGTCTTTGCCTCATCTTGAGACACCTGGCTCAGGCCACAAACGGAGGCGACTATGCGAGTCGTTATACTTGGAGCGGGAATTTCGGGCCACACAGCCGCACTCATCTTGCGGCGAAGACTGGGCCAGGAACACGAAGTCGTCGTCATCAGTCCAAAACCAAAGTGGAACTGGATTCCATCAAACATATGGGTCGGCATTGGACACATGTCCGCGGACGACGTCACCTTCGATCTCAAAACCGTCTACGATAAAAGCGGGATCCGCTTTATTCAGGCCCGTGCAACTGAGATCCATCCAGAAGGCCTCGACTCATCCCCACGTCCCTTTGTCTCTTTCGAGACCACCGACGACTCAATACCGGCGCGGCAGACAATTCAATACGACTATCTCATCAACGCGACAGGTCCTCGACTCAACTTCGACGCAACACCAGGCCTCGGCCCTCACGGCGGACACTCGCTCTCTGTCTGCACGGTCGAACACGCGGTTGAAACGGCGTCAGCGCTGAGCGAACTCATCAAAGAAATGCAAGCAGGCAAAAAGAAAACCTTCGTCGTCGGCACCGGCCATGGCCTTTGCACCTGCGAAGGCGCTGCCTTCGAATACATCTTCAACCTCGAATTTGAACTTCGACAACGCGGCGTTCGCGATCAAGCCCGACTCATTTTCCTCACCAACGAGGCTGAGCTTGGAGATTTCGGCGTCGGCGGACTGCACTTTGAAAGCGCCGGCTTTGTTACACCGAGCCGCGTTTTCGCAGAATCGCTTTTCGCCGAGCGCGGCGTCGAATGGATCACAGGCACGCACGTCCGACGCGTCGACAAAGACAAGATCGAATACGAAAACCTCGATGGCGAAGTTCTCTTTCAGGACTTTGACTTCGCCATGCTGCTGCCACCTTTTACCGGCGTGCCACTCAAAGCCTTTGACCGCTCCGGAACAGACATCACATCAACGCTCTTTTCACCAACCAGCTTTATGCGCGTCGACGCCAACTACCAGCCAAAAACCTTCCAAGAATGGCGGCCCGAAGATTGGCCAGAAACCTACCAAACTCGCTACACCAACGTGTTCGCAATTGGAATTGCCTTTGCTCCACCACATGCCATTTCCCGCCCCGAGAAAAACAAGAATGGAACCCTCATCGCGCCTGCTCCGCCGCG
>JAEUWE010000184.1 GCA_016791465.1 Pseudobdellovibrionaceae bacterium | reverse complement strand
GATTCCTTGGCTTGCCCACGAAAGCCTCCTATCGTTGAGCTTCTGATGATTTCGCAGCTTTCGACTCATTCAGCAGATATTGAAGATGGTTGGGTTTAATTCCCAATCGTCGCGCTGCTTCGACCTTCGTTCCAGAACTGTCGATCGTATTCAAAATGTGCTTCATTTTAGCCTTGTGATGTTCATCCTCTAGCTGCGCAATGGTCAAGAATGGCTTGTTGTCGTTGTCTACTGGTTGAGAAATATGAACATCGAGATCCTCAACTCGAACAATCGCATCTTCCGAATTAATCAGATGTCGCTCGACAACGCCGATCAACTCTCGAATGTTACCTGGCCATGAATACTTACGTAGGACTTCGATCGTGCGGTGCTGGAAGTGACGCGTGAACTTATACTTCTTATTCGTGATCGTCGTGAAGTGAGCAATCAATGGCTCGATGTCTTCCGGACGCTCGCGCAGAGGCGGAAGATCGATCTCTGTGATTTTGATCCGATACATCAAGTCCTCGCGGAATTTTCCGGTTCGTACGAGCTCGTCGATGTTCTTGTGGGTGGCGCAGACGATACGCACGTTGATTCGCTTAGAAGTGCGCGAACCAACGGGTTCAACGACTCGCTCCTGAAGCACACGGAGGAGCTTTGCCTGCAGCTCTAATGAGAGATCGCCAATTTCATCAAGAAACAGTGTGCCGCCATCCGCGAGCACGAACTTTCCATCCTGGTCTGTTACAGCGCCGGTGAAGGCTCCGCGTTTGTGTCCGAACAACGTCGACTCAAGCAGGTCTTTCGGGATTGCCGCACAGTTAATCGCAATAAACGGTCCTTTGTTTCGGGGCGAAAGGTCGTGCAACGCCTTTGCGACCAATTCTTTTCCAGTTCCCGATTCTCCTCCGACTAGAACGGATACGTCTCCGGCACGCCCGAATTTCACGATAGAGCGTGCGACCGCCGCCAACGCAGATGATTCTCCGACCATGCCGACTGACTCGATGAGCTTTCGGTTTTCACCAGCGCCCTTCGCAGGCCGAACGGTGCGAAGCTGTTCGTCGTAGCGATGGCAATAAGAAAGAACCCGAGACAAAATGACCGTCGGGTCTTCACCCTTTTCGATGAAGTCGATCGCTCCAGCCCGATAGCTATCCTTTAGGGCCTGGCGGGATTGATCGCAGGAGTACATGACAATCTGCTGGTCTGGGCGAATCTCGCGAATCTTTTTCGCTAGAGTATCACCGGTCATCACGGGCATTTGATAATCAAGAAGAACAAGCGCGTACTCGTCGGCCTGTATCGCTGAAATCGCATCGTCTGCGGTTTGTACCGCCGAGACGCGGAGACCATTGATCTCAAAGAACCCGCGCGTCGCCTTAATGTTTTTCAGATCGTCGTCGACCATCAGAACTCTGTGCTGCGCTTTATGCTCCATATGTTGCCCCAGTCGATTCGGCTGTTGGAACTGAAACGGTAAAAATCGTTCCGGTTTTCTTTGAGCTTAAAAGCTGAACCGTGCCGTGTTTCGCTCCGCATATTTGCTTAACGATATAAAGCCCGAGGCCAGTGCCTGTCGCCGGCTTCGACGTGACATCGGGGTCGAAAACACGCTCTTGCATATGGATCGGCACGCCTTGGCCCATGTCCTTGACGGAGAGAACGACATTGGCGCCGACTACGCCTATGCCAATATCTATTGTTGCATTCGGATTCGAAGCTGCCGCTGCGTTTTCGACAAGATTCTGAACAATACGTGACACCTCGGTTTCAGTTAAAAGCGAGTGAACGTCTTCAGATTCGATTTCCAGATTGAGCGACAGGTTTTTGCTAGAAACTGCATCGGACTTCCTGAGAACATCGACTTCTGCTTTCACGGCGGTTGCGAAAGCGGTTGGTTTACCCGAACTGGAGGTCTCGTTCAGCGCTTTGACTTGAGTAGCGGTGTTCCGCAACTTTTGAAAGGCTAGTTTGATTTCCGTCAGCGTGTCTTCCGCGCCGGAATTGAATTTCATCTGCTGCTCAAGAGTCGCGAGATAAAGTTGAATCTGTGAAACTGGGCTTATCAGATCATGCGCTATTCCGCGCAGAATCAATTCCGTCGCCTTTTCACCGGCGCGATTCTCATAAACCGCAATCTGGTCCGTGAGCCCTTCAATTGCTTCTTGCAGCGGAACCAATTCTGCAAATGGAGCTTCATCGAGTTTCCCAATAGTTTTCGGGTCGCGACGAAGGCGTAGTGCCCAATCTTCAACTCTAGCTGCAAGCATTTTTGATGATCCTCTTGCGACCCGTCGGGTTCCGAGAAGGACAGAAACGGATCCACCTGCGAACACAGAAAAGACCAGCAGCAGGTAGAACCAGTCGATTTTCGCAGATCGAGTCAAATACAAATATCCGAACAGGCTGCTTCGAGCTTCATCAAAGTAAATCGGTAGCGCGATTCGACCTGAACTCGAGAGACCACCAAAACAAGTAGCTCCGATCGCCGAACAAGGCTGAATGTTGGACGAGTCCGCCGCGTCTGATCGGTAGATTGGCTTCAGGTCGCGATCTAGAATATATACCTTCTCGTCGTCCGAAAGCCCCAGTACGTCGTGAATCTGAGTTTCTACAGCTTTGGCATCGCCCTCTAGAATGCGATTTCGAAAAGCCATTGCAACTGCGGTGGCTGACTTTTCAAGACCTCGAGCAGTTTCATATCGAAAGAGTAAGTACGTTGCAGCCGCGGAAACAACCGCAAGCGCAGCAAAGCCGATAAACGTCTGGCGAAGAATTCCTCGCTCAAGCGCATCTCGGATACTCCCGACTGATCGAGCCTTCATTTGAATTGAACCTTCGCGAACGCCACGGTTTCGTCAGTCGTCGGCACCTGTGAGAGATCGATCCCGTCCTTCGCTATGACCATCGTTGAGTAGTGAAAGATCGGAGCAATCGACCCAGACTGAGCGGCGTCTGTTAAGACCTTGCGATACACAGCATTTCGTTCCGTCTGCGTTGCCAATTTGCGAGCCGCCTTTACTCTTGCAGCAAAGTCTTTTTGTCCATCGCCAGCATTCGGAATTATCGAAGGTGTGAGTCCAAAAAAGAATCCTACCGAGCCATCGATGTTTGGATCATTCACTGGAAGCGCCGCTAACAGAAGATCGTATTTTCCTTCAACCCGGTATTTTTCGAGATCTCCCAGAGGTACACTTCGAACCACCGGAGGGACGCCAGCCGCAGCCTTCAGAGCCGCTTTTACATTGTCGAGCAGAACCGAGCTCATGAATGGTTCGAACGTCAAAATCTCGATCGCTCGTTTTTTAAATTTTTCCGGCAACACCACCGATGATTCTTGTCGTTTAAAGTCAGGATCGAAGAGCACGCAACCGGGCGGGAAAAATTGGTCTGTTAAATTGAAACCGTTGAGGCCACGAGTCACCACGCCACGATCCAGATTCTTTTGAATGAACTGAATCAAACTTCGACCGTCGGCGTTCGTCGCTTGCGGGCCTGCGGCCAAGAAGAAGACCTTGTCCAACGAGCGACGCCAAATTTGATATTTGGCCTTTGCAATTTCAGCTGCCGAGGTATCGGTCTGCAGTGACATCGAACCGACGAGATTCGGCCACGGATCGTTGAGCAGGGCACCAATGGTCGATTGGGATCGACGGATCGAAACCATTTTCGGCATGTTCTCCCGGCGGGAGATCCAGTGCTCATTTTGCTGGAGAACGATTTCGGTCTCAGAGGCAGACTTGACTACAAACGGGCCGGTTGTCTTGGAAACATCGGGGCTTCCGTCGGGCTTCAACGCGACAACTCCATACATGGGCTCGGTAAGCTTCTGAACGATCCCAGTTGCGCCCACTTCACCAGTCAGTTTGAACACGACGATCGAAGGCTCCTTCGCTTCGATCGACGTGACGTTGTCGTACAGAGACTTCAGAGCATCGCCGTGAGCTTTCTTCGCACGATGTAGACTCTTGACGACCTCCTGAGCCGTGATTGGTTTTCCGTCCGACCATTTCGCGGATGGTCGGATCTTGAAAGCGACCTCCTTTTCCGATGTCGGCTCCCATGACTCCGCTAAGCCCGATACCAACTGCCGATCTTCATTCCAAGTAACGAGCGTTGAGGCCAATGCGTATGAAATATCGAGATCGACAAGTGTGCGAATATTGGCCGGATCCACCGGAAGACTGAAGGACATATACGTTCGTATATTCCGTGCGTGTACGTCACTCATAACTTTCTCTCCCAAAGAAACAGCGGCCAACGGAGCAAATAACAGGACCAAAAAAACGAACGAAATCTTCCTGCCCATTACCCACCGATAGAGGACGGTTGGACGATGGCCTCGAAGTCGTGCTCAGTACGCTCCTGCAGAATCAGCTCGCCCTTTTCGTTGATGCCTGGAATAAACTTGGACCAGTCAATCTTCTGTACCTTTTGAATGTCCCGGAGCTTTTCTGAGTAGTAGGTTCGATACTCCGGCGGAAGACTCTCGAGCGGCGTAAATTTCTTTAGGCCAACATCGGAGGCGTTGGTCACAGAGCCAATTCCAAGCAAAGCTGCGGCAACTAGCAAACCCGTTTTCGAACTGTTCATCGTCACTTCTCCCTCATGCCACAATGTGTGGATGCAAATTGATGTCTCGAACGTAGCCCAAATTTAACTGGCGACGATTCAATGTCTCAGCAACATCGGAATCGCTACAGGTAGTGCCCCATCGAAGAGGCAAGATCGAAGGATGGCTGGCGAATCCGACCACCATCGGCTCCGTGATAACCTCACAAAAGTCGAACGCGTCGAAATCGACTTTCGAAATCCGATCGGTCCATTGTTCATTGGCGAGATACCACGAAGTGGTTTTGCCAAATATCCATTCTGGAAACGCTTCGTGATAGGCGTAGTAGACTGCGTGTGCGCCTGGACTAACTTGTTCATCGCTTCGATCACGTAAAGCGATAGATTCGAGCCAGTGATCTTTTCTAAGCGTCATTTGAGCGGCACGACACGCCTCGGATATCGCAGAGGAAACACTTTCTTTGAGGGTCGAGCTCGTTGCGTGGCCGGATACTCCATGTCCGTCGCTATTCACCAACAGGCAAGTGACAGAAGGCCCAAGGCCTTGCGTCGACAGCAACAATCTTAGTCGAGGAAATTCAGATCTCGAGAGTTCGTCGACCACCCACAATCGAAGGTCTATCGGAACAGTCGAATGATCAATTTCGCCAAATGGAGTCTGGGTAAACCAGTTTGCAAGTACAGCATCGCGCTCGATCAGTTCTAAGACCGCATTCTTCTTTGCAGCCTCGCGCGTATCATGCGCTGCCCAGCCATTGCTGTTGATTTTCATCGACGGATGCCGCGTCGACCAATCGATCATGGCAATTCGCTCGATCAGTTCGGCGATTGCTTTTGTCATGGCTCCATCGGCTGTCGCGGATTCGCCGCAGGATTGGATTGCACGACCATTCAAAACCGCTTCGATATTTACGATTTCTCTCGCTAGCCGAAATCCCTCCGGTCTCGAAGTCCTCGATACCTGAACGTCATCGAATCGAAAGGGTAAACTGCTCCACCATTCTGAATCAGCTCCCTTGAGTGCGCATTTGGCGCCACGCATTAATTCTCTTGGCACTGAAGACCCCTTGTAGATTAGGCAGGAATAAGCGAACCGCCCAATACGTGAGCAATCGGGATGCCGCTCGAATTCAAGGCGAATCGAAGCTCAAATCGAATCTACGTGGCATGGACGCCATTTTTTTTTATCTAGGTGAGTTGTCGGGAGTTCCGAAAGTTCAGGAAATCTGAACTATTGTTATCCTGAATGGCCCGCCGGAAACGGATAACAATTTGGATTTGCTGAGAAATGCCGGCGGGCCAATAGCAGAACCTGAGTCGTTCAGA
>JAEUWE010000180.1 GCA_016791465.1 Pseudobdellovibrionaceae bacterium | reverse complement strand
TAGAAAAACGAAATCCCGGATTCATTTACAATGAATTCGATTTCGGAAAGATCTGACTCCGTATGTGCAATTGGTTTTTCAATAAAAACTGCGCGGACATGCTTTGCCACTGCCTTAAGTGAATTCAAGTGCTGATCCGTCGGAGTGCATATCCAAGCGAGATCAAACGGCGGTTGTTCGTGTATTTGGTCGAGCGGAAACACACTGATAGAGGACGGCACTTCCGAACGCGATTCGGGGTGACGAGCACAGAAGTACTCAGCGGTCGGCTCAACTCTTAGACAGCTGCTCAAATTTCGCTGTCCGATTGATCCTAGTCCTAAAAATAAAATGCGCATCCAGACTCCATTGGCGCAAGCTTTCCTGCTCAGCCTGAATGCTTCAGATCTGCGACTTCACTTCTTGCTGAACTTTCAGTCCAAGGTACGCACCCACGAGGTGATCAATCACCATATGAGCATCTTCAACTGGACCATACTCACCCTTTGCCGTGGGGACATGGAGATTGAGATCAACCATTGACGCAAGCTCACCACCATCAAATCCGGTCAAGCCAACAGTCGTCGCACCTTTGTCTTTTGCGTAGGCAATCGCCTTGAGAATGTTTCTAGAATTGCCAGAGGCCGTGATCGCGACAACAACATCGCCGGCTTTCATCAGAGTCTTCAATTGCAGCTCAAAAATTGAATCATAGCCGTGATCATTACCAAGAGCCGTTATCACCGCGACATTATCTGTAAGGGCAATCGTTCGAAAAGGCTTGTCCCATGTTCGAGTCCCCATACCAATGTCATTGGCGTAGTGACTCGCAGTGGCTGCACTTCCACCATTGCCGATGAAAAATACCGTCTGCTGCTTTTCTCTCGCCGTTTCAAGAAGCTGAATGAAGGCGCCGATTTTTTCAAAATTAAGCTTATTCAACACGCTGCCAACATAGGCCATATAAGCCTTTGAAAACTCGGCAGGCCCTTTGTTGTTTGAAAAAATCTTTTGAACTTCATTTTGCGGCGTAACCACGAGCAAACTCCCTCAAAAAATCGAATCGACTAAGGAGGCGTTTGTATACCGTTGATAGCAACAGCAGTCTATGGCACGTCGCATTGCAGCTTGGCGCAGACTTCATCATCGGCGAGGTTCGGTCCCTTGTAGCCATTGACACCAGCGCTCATTGAAGTTTCGACTGGTCAAGTGGCCGAGTAAGTTCGGCCGCCGAGAGGTTCCCGCTGGTGCATCAGGTTTTCCAGAGACCATTTGCCATTTTTTTTGCTTCATACGCGCTGGGTGCGGGATATGGCGCCGCGCTGTCTGGCGGCACAATCGCCTCCGACGCCTTTGCCGCAGCGGCCTTCTGCATCCTGATGGCACTGCTGGCGTTTTGGCTCATTTTTGCTCAGCACGGAACTCCTCTTAAGCGCGAAATTCTGGCCGCGATTGGTGTCGCCGCCCCCCTCGGCATTCTCTCGGCCACAGCCGTGCTTGGCACTGCCGAAACCTACTTTTGGGTGTATGATTCAAATACGGCCCACGTTCCGATGGCAAAAGACCTAATGGCCATTGTCAGTGGGAAGATTCCTACCGAGCATTGGTCGGTCTCCAAGTTCGTGAGAACTGGCGGAATCACCCATCTCTTCGTAGGGACCTGGTTTGCGCTATTCGGGGCCTCTGCAGTTGTTTCGTCACTGGCAATGACTGCACTTAAATTCGGCACTATCTGGATTCTGTCAGCCATCGGTTTGGACCTATCTGACGACGTCTTTAATCATCGCTCCTCGGAAAAAGTCGGTACCAACGGAAACCTGGCATTTGTTCCCTATGCCGTGGTTCCGACTGTTACTTTTCATACCCTGGCCTTCTACAAAGAGGCCATGGTCCATCTGCTCGTCGCTGTCGCGCTGTATGCCATTTTCAAGGCTCGAAAGAGTTTGAACTTACGATGGGCCATCCTATTCGGAATGGCCCTCTGTGGACTGGCCGTTGAGCGATTCTACGTCGCGGCACTTCTGTCACCCCTCTTCCTTCTTCCACTGATTCAAACGGAGCGGCCGAAACGCGTCCGATATTTGATTGCCCTTGGCTGCCTTCTCATCATGGCGCTTGTGCTTGCTCCATTCCAAGACGTCTCTTGGAGCAAAGCACTTGAGACGATACAGGAGTTACGTCTCCGACATTCAAAATATCCGGGCGTCTCTGTGGTCTATAACTACGAGATCAGCTACCCAATCGCGGTTCTAAAAACGCTATTCACTCCCATTTGGGCGCCCAATAAACTTGAGATGTTCCGCGGTGCCAGCGCACTCTTTACCTGGGGTTCATTTATTCACCAGGCCGTCATGCTACTCTATATCGCCGGCGTATACCGCGCGGTCAAAACCAGAGGTTGGCAGCATCTGTATATGCAACTTCCATTTTTGTTATTTGTCCTCGCTGCCGCCTATATCGCGCCCTGGTCTGCCCGAACTCGCGACAGCTTTTATCCGTTGATTTCGATTTACGCATTCCTTGCCATCGATTGGCTGATCGCGAATTGCTCTATCGGAATGCGAAGTCGATCGAGCGAACAGAAAGATGCGGCGCCCCATAAGGGCTGACATCATGCCCATTTGAAATAAATTCGGTAGAAATCGGTACTCATGCGATCAAGCGACCTCCTTCGACAGAACGAAAGCATTTTGATTCTTGTGGCCCGCGCGGTCGACATGCTGGTGGTCGTGGCGACTGGCTATGCGGCGTATGTGGCGTATTCGGCCCACGGTGCCCATTCGGACAGTTGGACGCTTCCTTCGTACTATGAAAGCGCGCTGATTTTGGCCGCCGTGCTGACGCTGGTGGTATTTCCGGCCTTTGATCATTACCGGTCTTGGCGCGGGCGCAGATGGGGCGAGCAATTGCGCGCCATCATCGGTTCGGTGGCGACGGTGCTGGCGCTCTTGGTTGTGGCCTCGGCTCTGCTTAAAACGACCGCATGGTACTCGCGCGTTTGGCTTGCGACTTGGGGCGGACTCGCGGTTACGGTGCTGTTTTCAGTCAAATGGCTGATGACGACGATCTTACGCGAACTCCGCGGGCGCGGGTGGAATCGCAAGAACATTGCGATCTATGGGGCTGGCGAGCTCGGGCAGATGGTGGCCGAGCGGCTGAACTCGGCGGATTGGGCCGGATTTCAAATCGCCGCGTTTTTTGATGACGACGTGGCGGCCAGCTCGCAGCTGAAAGGCGCACTCAAATCGGTGCCGGTGCATAGCAAGGAAACAGATCTTGAGGAGTTCATCGCGAAGAACGACATTCGCGAGCTCTGGTTTGCGCTGCCTTTGCGCGCAGAAGAGCGCGTACGCGAGATTCTTTTTTCGCTCAGACACTCGACTGTGCAGATTCGCTTCGTGCCGAATATCTTTAGCTTCAAGATTCTGCTCGGGCACTCGATCTCGGATGTCGCCGGTATCCCGGTGGTCGACATCAACTCGACGCCGATCTCTGGTCTCAATCGCGTTTTAAAAGAAATCGAAGATCGCGTGCTCGCAGCGATTATTCTTCTGTTCATCAGCCCCATTATGGCGGCCATTGCGCTGGCGATCCGGCTTGAGAGTAAAGGCGCGGCCATTTACAAGCAGGAGCGCCACGGCTGGGACGGCAAGGTCATCAAGGTCTATAAGTTCCGCTCGATGCGCGTGACGGAATCGGCCGCCGATTTTAAACAAGCGACCAAAGATGATCCGCGGGTGACTCGCGTCGGTGCGTTTATTCGTCGCACTTCGCTTGATGAGCTGCCGCAGTTTTTTAACGTCTTACAGGGACGGATGTCGATCGTCGGTCCAAGACCGCATCCTGTGAAGCTCAACGACTACTACAAAGACAAAGTCGAATTTTATTTCCAACGCCATAAAGTCAAACCCGGCATCACCGGCTGGGCACAGATCAACGGCTGCCGCGGCGAAACCGACACGCTCGATAAAATGGAACGACGAATTCAGTTGGATCTTCAGTACATCCAAAACTGGTCGATCGGTCTTGATCTGAAGATCATCTTCATGACGATCTTCAAAGGCTTTATCGGCGATAAGGCCTACTGAACAGACTCGGACTGCTGTTGAAGTGCCATCACATCTGAAGAGGGATGAAAGGTGAAACGACTCTACTTTCCGATCCTGATCTCAATTGCGCTGGTTTTTGGCGATCACGTGATCGCGCGGGGAGTCGCAGGCTTTGATACATTCGCCTATGTCTTTCCGAAGTTTCTGTATCTGGTCGACACCATGGGTTCTGGCCACTGGCCATTCTGGGATCCTTTTCACAACGCCGGCGATTACTTTCTGGCCTCGGGCCTGATGCCGCTGAGCCCATACTTCCTGCCCTTCGCAGCCCTCGCCCAGGTTCTACACCCGCTTCTCGCCTTTGAGCTCTCGATTGTCGGGGGCGTGCTGATTGGACTCATCGCCACTCTGCGAATCGTTAAACTGCACCGCCTCGATGACTTCTGGTTCACACTGTTCTTCGCGATCACCTATGCGTTGATTGTGAAACCGCTACTCGGGCAGCTGCCGTTTCTTTTCTCGACCGTGTTCTTCTTGGTCACTTATGCTTCGCTCTTAGCGATTGGCACCGCGACTCGAACGGCGTGGTCTTTTGCGATTGCGGGAATTGGCTGCTCGATTCTCGCCATTGCTGGCTATCCGTACTTGAATGCCTGCGTCGGCCTGATGCTGCTTTATGGATTAGTGGAACCGCTCGGAAACGCACGAGCGGCACCCGAATCGTCGCGACGTGCTGTTCGGCAACTGGCGGCCTTTTCGCTTCCCTTTATCATGATCACGCTCGCAAGCATCGTTCCACTCATCGAAAACTCGGTCGAGTATTACCAGTGGTTCTGGGGTGACCTTCGCTCGCCCGATCTGTTTGTTCGATACTTTCCGCCAAAGCTCGATGAGCTGCATGTGCAGTTTCGAACGCTCGGCGCCGCCGCACTGGCTCTGATTGACTCAAGTCTTTTGAGCCCTCGCGACCAAGCACCGCTGATGGGACTGCGAACAGGGCTTGGTTTCGGAGTCGTCGCGATTCTCGGAGCTTCGTTTTTTTCTTTGCGTCGCAACCTCGGATGGATCGCATTTGCTCTGCTGTTTCTTATTTTAGGTTTAGGAACGGCGGCGACGTCTTGGACTCTGGTTTCGAAGCTCCCCGTTTTTAACAACATTCGCTATCACGTCGCAGCACTTGCGCCGGCGTCACTTGCACTCTTGATCCTTGTCATTCGACTTTCCTCCATGAGAAGCCCGCGTGTAATGAAGCTGGCTCTGACTGTCGCGATCGCGTGGCTCGCGCTGACGTTCTCATTGGACCAGCACATCCAATCCTGGAATGCCGTCGCCGCGAGGATTGCCATGCGAAAAGTGGAGCCTCTGTATGATGGAAATCTACAGAAAATCGTAAGCCCTGCGGAGCAAGACGATCAAAGTCGCAATCGACGGTTTTCAATGGATGGCATTCTGCAGAAAACGCCGATCCTTGAGGGCTACAATCTGCTCAATCATCCCGGCCTATCGCGCCTCAAACGGTCAGCTGGTTTAACCGAGATTTTTTATCTCGCCAAGCAAGTCGAGGAAAGGCCGGCACTTGATCGCGCAAGCTTCACCACGGACAATGAGCTGCTTGAGCACGCGGCCCACGAGGTCGAAGCCATCACACTGAAGCGCAGTGCCTTTACGCATGAGCCTATCGCGGTGAGTAACGGAACTGGCGAAATCCGCTCGGTGAAAGTTGGCCCAGGAACTTATGAAGTCAGTGTTCATAGCGAAAATGCTGAGTTCTTAACGGGAATGTTCAAATACTTTCCGGGCTGGACGGTTTCGATCGATGAGAAGCCCGCCGTGCTACTTCGAACGAACTACTTTTTTAACGGCGTTCGCCTTGAGCCCGGAGAGCACCGCGTTCGCTTTGAGTTCAGACCGCGCTGGCTCTGGCTGATCGTCGTTCCGTATGTGGGCGCGATCGTGTGGCTGCTCGGATTTTTTATGCGAGGCCGCTCGCGATAGCCGTCCCGTGTGAATCGAATTGTCCTCTATAAAGCGCAGGGGCCATAGTATTCGACATCTTACGTTCTTAAGTGCTACGGTGGCCTGCGAATAACTCGAATTGACGACCGAAGGGGCTGGAATTGGCACTCATTTCAATCGTAACTCCTTGTTACAACGAAGAAGACAACGTTGCCGAGCTGTATCGTCAGGTGAAAGAGGTTTTCGCCAAAATTCCTCAGCATCGTTACGAACACATTTTTATCGACAATGCCTCGAAAGATCGAACGGTCGAGATTCTCAAAGGACTCGCATCGCAAGATTCGAACGTGAAGATCATCGTCAACGTGCGAAACTTTGGCCACATTCGTTCGCCATTCTATGGCCTCCTCCAAGCCAAAGGTGACGCGGTGATATTGCTCGTTGCTGACCTCCAAGATCCACCGACGATGATTCTCGATTTTATCTCGGAGTGGGAAAAGGGCTACAAAGTTGTCCTCGGGATCAAAGACGAAGCCGAAGAATCACCCGTTATGTTTCGTATTCGCCGCGCTTACTACGGCATGCTCACTCGCCTGGCTGATATTGAGCTCGTTAAAAACAACACCGGTTTTGGACTCTACGACCAACGCGTGATCGAGATCTTTCGCGGATTGAACGATCCATACCCCTATTTACGCGGACTCATCTCTGAGATCGGCTTTGAGTCGGCGAAGATTCCATACAAGCAGCCGCGACGTCGGCGCGGAATTACCAAGAACAACTTCTATACTCTCTACGATATGGCGATGCTGGGATTTACAAGTCACTCAAAGGTTCCGCTTCGGCTGGCTACGATGGCTGGATTTGCATTCTCAGCCCTGAGTCTGCTCATCGCTTTTGCCTATCTCGTTGCAAAGCTTTTATTCTGGGATGTCTTTGTTGCCGGAACCGCTCCAATCCTGATCGGCGTCTTTGTCTTCTCGTCGATCCAGCTCTTCTTTATCGGCTTGTTAGGAGAGTACGTTCTCTCCATCCATACGCAGATTTTGAAACGTCCACTTGTGACTGATAAAATGCGAATCGGCTTTTAGGATGGCTCTTTTCAAACGACTCTTCGCGGCTCTCGATAGGTTTACGGACGAGATTATTTCAAACTCGGCGCGCGCGAGAGAGCTTGCACTTTTATGGACGTTTGTGATTTGCCCGATTTTCGTGTTTGCAAATCACCTCACGACCTACCGAATCACCGGCTGGGACACCTTTGATTACCAGTTTCCAAAGTTTCTCTATCTCGCCGATTGCCTTTGGAACTTCGAATTTCCACTCTGGAATCCGTTCACCGGGGCAGGCGACCTCTTTCACTCACAGGCGATCTACCCAGCCAACCCGCTGATGCTTCCATTTCTGTTCTTGGCAGGAGTTATAAATCCCATTCTCGCCTTTGAGTTTTCAAATCTTGGCGTCTTGCTTCTTGGACTATTGGGATTGAGAAAACTTTTGCGACGACTCAATACGCAGGCCGAGTCTATTCAGATCATCGCCGCCTCGGTGTTTTCTATGCTGTTGGCCGGTCCGCTTATGGGACAGATTGTTTTCGTCGGTTCATTTGTAGCTCTTGTTTGGATTTACTATTTTCTCATTCGAATTTTTGAAGATGATTCGACTCTCGTCGTGAGTTTCGCCGCGGGCTGCGGCTGTGCGCTGATCGCAAGCTTAGGCTACATCTACCTCAATCTTTGTTCCGCAATTGTGCTCTCTCTTGTCTTTGCAAACGACCTACTCTGGAAGAGGCGACGCCTTGGCGCCAAGACCGCATTTCACCTTGCGCTTTTTCTGTTGCCGTTTTTTGCCGTCTCCTTTGCCATCGTCTATCCCACAATCGAAAACACTGGCTACTTCTATCGTTGGTTTAGCGGCGATCTTGTTTCGACGGATCCCCGCATTCGATTTTTTCCACCAAAACCAACCGATAGTACTTATTCAACTCCGAGCTGGCTGCATATTCTGCTCTCAACTTTCGACACGGAACTCAAACGACCGGGATTCGACGGATGGCATCGGGGCGTCGGGATCGGGCTGTTCACTTTTCTCTTGGCTGCTATTGCACAACGACTCGTGCCGCTAAAGTCCGCTCTGAAAGCCGGTCTTTCCTGGCTCGTCAGTGCAGTTGTATTTGCTGTGTTGTCGTTTGGGTTCTCCCTGACCATTAACCGCGAGTTTGTTTCGAAGATTCCACTTTTCAACAACAACCGCTTTCCGATCGTCCTGCTCAACTACGTCGAGATCTGCTGGTTCTTTATCGGCATCTGGATTCTGAATACAGCCGAACGCCCGAAGGCTCCGCTCGCACCGCGATATCGACTTGCGATTTCGATCGCTATCGCCGCAGGCGGCCTCCTGATTTTTTCAGCGCCCCTTTGGCTTGCCGTTGGAGTTCTGTTTTTCTTTGTCACCGACAGTCGCGCGTGGGCATCGGAGACTTTGTATAAAAAACGGATCTTCCAAGTGCTCCTTGCCGGAACCATTTTGAGTCGTCTCGTGTATGATCCTGGGATTCTCAAGATGATCGACGTACGCCCTACCGGCTGGAATATTAGCGGACGAACAACCGATCCTGAATTTAAGGGAAACTTGCGCGACAAGCCGGCTCTCGACAAAGCGGGCAAGCCTCCGACCGATCTTGAGTACACTGATATGCGCTGGGTCACCGAGAAGCGGCCTTACACTCATGGCTACACGCTTTTCAATCATCCGCTCTACGCCAAAATCAAAAATTTGACGTTGGTTGAGACGATTTTTTCGATAACTGACCAGGTCCGCGTCGAGCCGGCTCCCGTTCGTGAACATTACAGTTCCGACAACGCTTTGATCGACGCATTGGCCACTGACATTGAGAAGGCAGAGGCAGAGGGGCGTACACTTGTTCATGATCCGCTCGCGCTAGATGCGGGACCTGCGCTGCAAGCCAAGCTCAGTGGCTTTTCAATACGCCCCAACAGCGCCGCTGTCGATGTGGTCACAAACAAGGCTGCACTCGTCGTGAAGACCTCTAAGTTTTTGCCTGGCTGGTCGGCACTGATCGACGGAAAGCCAGCGCCCATCGTGCTCACGAACTATATTTTTTCTGGAGTCCTTGTGCCCGAGGGACACCACCGGATTGAATTTCGATTTCAACCCGATTGGCGTTGGGTTTTAGTGATTCCGTATCTTGCGATGTTGATGGCAATCGGTGCCGCAGGAATCGTGTGCTGGCGACGCCGTACCCTTTATAAATAAACCACCGCCACGTTGGCAGCGATCGGGACAATTGGCGCATCGCAACGGGGGCGCTCGCGCAACTCATCCGGCCGGCGCCCATGCGCGCCGAGTCAGGCGTGCCGTAAGCCGTTGAAATGAGTGCCAGTCTGCCCGCTCTCCGCTATGAAATGAGGGTTCACAACGAGAGTCTTTCAGTACAGGGAGCCAGCTCATGAAGGTCGCTATTCTTGCCGGTGGATTTGGAACGCGGTTGAGCGAAGAAACAGACATTCGCCCAAAACCCATGGTCGAGATCGGCGGTAAGCCGATCCTCTGGCACATCATGAAGCACTACTCTTCTTACGGCTTCAATGAGTTTGTGGTTCTGCTCGGCTACAAGGGCTACACGATCAAAGAGTACTTCGCGAACTACTACCTCCACCAGAGCGACATCACGATCGACACCAAAGCAGGAAAACTCACCGTTCACTCCAACGACAGCGAGGATTGGAAGATCACGCTCGTTGAAACCGGCCCCGAGACCATGACCGGCGGTCGCGTAAAGCGTGCAGAGAAATACCTCGCAGGTGAAACGTTCATGCTCACCTATGGCGATGGCGTGAGCGACGTCAATGTGAAGAAGCTTGTGGAGTTTCATCAAACGCAGAAGAAAATTCTGACGCTCACGGCGATTCAGCCGGAAGGTCGCTTTGGCGTTCTCGATATCGGTGCAGAAAACAAAGTGCAGCGCTTTCTTGAAAAACCGCGCGGCGATGGCTCTTGGATCAACGGCGGCTTCTTTGTTTGCGATCCGAAAATTTTTGGCTACCTCCGCGATGGTGATAAAACGATTTTCGAGCGCACGCCGATGGAGACTCTCGCCAGCGAAGGGCAGCTTACAGCTTATCAGCACGAGGGCTTTTGGAAGTGCATGGATACACTGCGCGATAAGCAGGAACTCAATCAGATGTGGGCCTCGGGCAAAGCGCCGTGGATGATGCGATGAACTCTGTTTCTTCGATGCGCGAAATCTACAAAGGAAAAAAGGTCTTCCTTACCGGCCACACCGGCTTCAAAGGCTCGTGGCTTGCACTTTGGCTCGAGTCCATGGGCGCCGTGGTCACGGGCTACGCGCTCGCACCTGAAGGAAAAGATTCGCACTTTGAATTGCTCACGCGCGCCGGCCAGCTGAAACTCAAATCTCACATTGCCGACATTCGCGATCTTGAAAGTGTGAAACGCGCGATCAATGAGGCACGGCCTGAGATCGTGTTTCATCTTGCGGCTCAACCGATTGTTTTAAAGTCGTATCGCGATCCGATTGAAACATTTGAGACAAACGTCATGGGAACGCTGAAGGTTCTTGAGGCCGCTCGCGCCTGCGAGACGGTTCGCGTTTTTGTCAACGTCACCAGCGACAAGTGCTACGAGAACCGCGAGTGGGACCTCGCTTACCGCGAAAACGATCCGATGGGTGGCTATGACCCCTACTCGGCATCAAAAGGCTGTGCCGAAGTTTTGGCATCAAGCTATCAGCGAAGTTTCTTTGCTGATGGACACATCCTGATGGCGAGCGTTCGCGCCGGTAACGTTATCGGCGGTGGCGACTGGGCGGAAAACCGCATCGTACCGGATGTGATTCGCGCCTTCATCGCCGGCACGCCAGCCGAGATTCGCAACCCAGCCGCCGTTCGCCCATGGCAACATGTTCTCGAACCTCTTCATGGCTATTTGAGAGTCGGCGCCCGCCTGCTTTCAAGCGACAAGAGCGCTGCGATTCCATTTAACTTCGGTCCTGATGCTGAAATGAGTGTTCCCGTTGGCGAGCTGCTCACCGGCCTGACCTCGCACTGGCCTGAGCTTCGCTACAAAATGCAACCGCCGGCGAAGGCGCCACACGAAGCGCACTTCTTGCGACTTGATTCAACACGGGCGCGCACTCAACTTGGATGGAAGCCACAGCTTTCGCTGAAACAAACGATTGAGTGGACAGCGGATTGGTATCGCGAATTTGCAGTTCATAAACGAGTGATTTCGGTTGAGCAACTTGGCCGCTTCGTGGAGAGAATCGACAAACAATGAAGATCCTGCTTGTCGACCTTCAGTACGACTATGGCGACGCCAAACGCGGTGTGAACACAATCGGCGAATTCGGCTTTCACCAATCCCTGCTCGCGCTTGGTCACAGCGTTGAGACTTTTTACTATGACGATGACCTTGGCGGATCCGAAGCGTTACAGGCACGGCTTCTTCGTCGCGCAGAGGAAGTGCGACCGGAGCTGATTGTCTTTTGTCTCTTTCGCGATCAGTTTAAACGCGAAACACTTTTAAAGCTTCGCGATATCGCACCGACGTTGAACTGGTTTGGCGACGACACCTGGCGCTTCGAAAGCTTCTCAGCAAAGTACGCCGATGTGTTCACGCACATTGTGACCACCGACAAGTTTAGCGTTTCAGCTTATCGTACCCTTGGCGCCAAAAGCGTCATCACCAGTCAATGGGCGGCAATCGATCGACATGAAAAACCGCGGTTTGCAGGTGAGTATCAGTTCGACGTTTCGTTTGTGGGCCAATTTCATCCCTATCGGGCATGGGTAACGGGTGAGCTTGCAAAACGCGGCTTAAAAGTCGCTTGCTTCGGACATGGCTGGCCCGGCGGATCGCTTTCGTCGGAAAAAATGAATTCGCTTTTCCGGCATTCGCGAATCAATTTGAATATCGGAAACAGCACGAGCCTTGATCTCGGCTATCTGACTTCGCACTGGAAGGCGATTCCGCTTGCGCTCAAAAGCCGCAAAACGCGAAGTCAGATCAAAGCTCGCAATTTCGAGATTCCTTTTTTCGGTGGCTTTCAATTGACGGACTACGTTCCCGGCATTGAGGACTACTTCGACATCGGTCGCGAGCTTGTCTGCTACCGCGATATCGATGACGCCGAACTTCAAATCCGCTACTTTCTTGAAAATGAATCCGCGCGCGAAGCGATTCGTCTCGCTGGGGAGAAGCGCGCCTCGAACGAAGGCTACACCGAGCGCTGGCGCAAGATCCTGAATCAAGTCGGGAGTTCGAATTGAAGAAAGCTTGTCTTGTCGTCGACTCGACCTATGCCAACGATCGGATTTTTGATCTTGAGAATAAGCATCTCAATCGCGATAACTGCCTCTACATGTTTTCCGCTTTGCGTTCGGCGCTTCGCAATCAAGGTTTTGAACTGCGCACACAGGATCTCAATCGACCGGCCGACTGCGATCTGATTATTTTCAACGAAGTGCCGAGCGAACGCGGCCGATGGTCTGATCGCATGCTTGCACATTCAGTGCTGATGATCTTCGAAAGTGAACTGATTCGCCCGGATAACTGGGACACGAGTTTTCACCGCCGTTGTGCCTTGGTGGTGACGTGGTCGGATCCGCTGATTCGCACGAATGAATCCCTCTATGTCAAAGGTGGCTTTGCGCATAAGTTCCCTGAGCACTTGGCAAGTCGCGCGTTTGCGGATCGAAAACTTTGTACGTTGATCTCTGGCAACAAAGCGGTCTCGCACCCGCTTGAATTGTACTCAGCGAGACGACGTGCCATTCGATGGTTCGAGGCCCATGCCGCAGCTGAGTTTGATTACTTCGGTGTCGGCTGGGAGCGGCCGTATCTTCAGGGAGGAATCCCGACGCGTGCGCTCAGAAAGCTTGGACTTCTTCAGTACCTTCCAAAGCGGCCGTCGCCCTGCTACCGCGGCCTTGTCGAATCAAAGCTCGAAACGTTAGCACAGTATAAGTTTTCAATTTGTTTTGAGAATGGGCACGACATCGACGGCTATATCACCGAGAAAATCTTCGATAGCTTTTTTGCCGGATGCATTCCCATCTATTGGGGAGCCGGCAACATCGAGGGCTGGATTCCGGCTTCGTGCTTTATCGACTTTAGGCAGTTTTTAAGCCCAGGCGACCAGGCCGACAGCTCAGCCTTTGAAAAACTTTATCGCTTCCTCAAAGGATTTTCGGCATCGGACTATCAAGCCATGCGCGAATCCATTGAAGCCTATCTCAAGAGCCATCAGGCCGCGATTTTCGACGCCGATCGCCTCGCCGACTCGATCACCGAAGCGATCGACCAAGCGCTACAGGCGCGGGAACACTCGCGATGAAAAGCCGCGACCTCATCCTCGTGGCTCTTGGCCGAGTTGTACAGATGGGGCTCGTCTTTCTTGCCGTTCGAGCCGTGACTCACTACTTGCCAACTCGCGAAGTCGGAGTTTTCTTTTTGCTACAATCGCTTGTTGGCTTTTTTGGTCTCGTTGTCGTCAACCCGGTCGGCTCCTATTTCAATCGCGAACTCCACGGCTGGATGGAACGCGGCCTCGGGCGAAAAGCGATTCGTCACTTTCTTCGCTTTGCGGCGATCAGCGCTGTTTTCGCCATTGCTGCACTCGCGGTTGTCTTGGAGTTGCCAGTCACCAATTGGAACAGTTCAATTGGCGGGACTGCCCTCCTTCTCGCGGCAGGCGTTATGGTCTTGGG
>JAEUWE010000164.1 GCA_016791465.1 Pseudobdellovibrionaceae bacterium | reverse complement strand
CTTGATCCGAATTTATACGGCACCATTGCGCCGGTGAGGACGATCGTCTTTTTGAGATTCGCTTGGCCGAGTGTGCGCGCCGTCGTCGCCATCGTGTCGGTTCCGTGCGTGATGACGATATGGTCTTCGGTGCAGTTGGTGACGCATTCGAGAATTTTATTTCGATCCGTGTCCGTCATGTCGAGGCTATCGATCATCATGAGCGTCTGCAGCTTGATGTCGATTGTCGCTCGGCCCAGGCGCAGCATTTCGGAGACGTGTGTATCTTTGAAGAAAAGGCGTCCGCCGATTTCGTCATACTCTTTGTCGAAGGTGCCACCGGTCACGATCAGGCGGATGGGCTGAGGCGCGTGCGACATATTAGACGCGCTCTTTCTCTTTTTGCGTGGTGGCTTGAGAGTCGGCTGGCTGGGTTTCGGTCTGTGGCGCGACGGGTTTCGCTGGAGGATTTGGCGTCGACTTGCTGTCGGTGTCGCTCATTGCTTTCTTGAAGCCGCGAATCGTTTCGCCAAAGGCTCGTCCCAATTCTGGAAGTTTCTTTGGGCCAAAGAAGAGGAGGCCAACAAAGACGAGAACGGCAAGTTCTAATGGTCCTAGGCTCATTGGTCCTCCTCTGTTGTTACGACTATTGAACGTGAAAACTTACTGTTTTGGAACCTTTGATTCATCGACTGTGATTTCGATTTCAACACGTCGATTTTGTGCGCGTCCGTCGGGGGTCTTGTTGTCGGCAATGGGCTCCTCGGGGCCGCGGCCCACAACTGAGATCGTGTCGGCGGGGATTCCTCCAGCGACCAGCTGACCTTTGACGGCAGCGGCGCGCTCTTGTGAAAGCGCCTGGTTGCGCGCAGCTGTTCCAGTGGTGTCGGTGTAGCCCTTAACGGTGAGCACGTTCTCTGGATATTTTTTCATGATTGTCGCCATTTTTGACAGATTGTCCTTGGCGGCCGATTTGAGGTCGGCTTTTCCAGAATCAAAGAGGATATCGCTCTTGAGTTTCGAGACAAGGCCCTGCTCGGTGCGCTTTGTCTCGGCGATTTGCTCGAGCTCTTTTTTCTGCCGATCGAGTCGGTTGCCGACGACGCCGCCAAGGCCAGCGCCAACAGCGGCACCAATCAGAGCGCCAGCGCCGCGGTTGCCGGACTGATGGCCAACAACGGCACCGATCGCGGCGCCAGCAGCGGCTCCGATTCCAGCGCCAACTGCCGTGTTTTTACCAGCGGAAGCGCAGCCCAGAGTGAGGTAAAGGGGGAGGGTGAGAGCGAGAGTTTTTTTTACGGTGATAGTCATGCTGTGGTTCTCCTTCAAGAACTTTGATCTCGTAGGAATTCTAGCGGGAGAAAATGGCGGGAGTCACGAGACTGTCAAAGGTCTAGACGGTCAATGAATGTTTATCTTTTGCTTGAGATAGCGGCGACAATGCCTTGATAGCAGTGTTAAATTTGTCCATCGTGAAAGCATTTGGAACAGAACTTTTTGACGCCGAGTTTCGCCAAGGTCGATCGCGACTGCCAGTTCGCGATCGCGTTCTCGGCATTGTGCTTCACGGAAAGGGCGATAGCCTTCAGGCCTATCAAGAGCTTCATCAAGAGCTGCAGCTCCCGAATATTGATCTCTTGCTTTTGAATGCGCCCATTAAGTTTCTTGAGGGCTATAAGTGGATGCACGATGAGCCGCGGCACGAGAAGACGCTGGCGACGGTGAGGCATCTTTTGTTTGAATTGACGGCGGAGCTTCGGGCCTTTGGCTATCGCAATGAGAATATTTTCTGGCTCGGCCATTCTCAGGGCGGGCGTGTGATCGGCGACTATCTGTTTCATACCAACGAGCGTTTTTTGGGTTTTGTCGGTGTTTCAACTTATATTGGCTTTTTCGATGGCTGGATGAATCGCAAGTTGGCCGATGGCGCTTGGCGGACGCCGTGGCTTCTCACACATGGGATTGAGGACGAGATTATCACGCTTCGCGAGATTCGCGCGGATGTGCGAGAGCTGGGACGAGGGCGAGTTCCGCTGACCTATCGCGAGTTCAATAAGGGGCACGACTTTGACCACGACGCCGAAGTGCCGTTCATCCGCAAGTGGCTACTCGAGCGAGTGCTTAGTGCTAAAACGCCCAACCTCCCGAAAGAAAGATCCGTGCGTAGAGAACCTGCATCGCCAGAAAGCTCGCCGCTATAACGGCGCTCACCACTCGGCCCATCGGTCGCGAGCCGTAGCTTGATGCCATCCATGCGACTTGGGCGATAGGATACACCAGCATCATGTAGCGCACGGTCGATCGCCAGAAGGCTTGATTGTGGGAAATGATCAGGATGCTGGCGAGTATCAGAGCAAAGAGAAACTCGCGTCGCTTGATTAGCCAAATGATGCTCGCTGTAGAGATCGCGATGATCATCAGAGGAAGCAGGCCAAAGTTAAACCAGTGCAGGAAGAACTCGCCGATCAGCGGACCTGTGGTTGCGGCAGCTGAGACGTCGGGCCATTTTTGAAGGCCGTCGAAAAAAACTCTCAGGCTGTAGTGCGCTCCATGTATGAAGCCGCCTTCGGGCATTCCAAATACCGATTGCACCGACAGAAAAAAGAGCGGTCGATCAGTTTGAAAATCGTAGTAGATGAGAAAGGCGGCGAGACTGGCGAGTGTCGCCAAAGCCTCGCGTCGTTTGAGGATGGCAAGGCTTGCGAACGAAAAACCGGTGAGGCGAACCCACGGTGATACAAAGAGAGTGAGTGCGAGCAGCGGTCTGGTCCAGCGCCTTGGTGCAGGCAGTCCCCATAGGTCTTGGCGATCGCTTGATTGAAGAGCAAGGTGGATGGTGGCCAAAGTCAGGGCGTAGAAGGTGGCATCAGAGTAAGCAGAGAGCGCGAAGTAGGCGACCGGATTGACGAGGGTTGCGAGCCAGAGGCGAGACGGCGCGATTTTAAAGCGAGCAGCAAACAGCCGTACGAAAAGAATATTGCCCGCGATAAGGCATACAAGGCCATTCGCTGCTGCGACGATCGAGAAGGTGGTGTCGATCGGCAGGCTTGGAGCGATGAATTGCACGACGTTGACGATGCGGCCCAAGAGCCATCCGTGTGCAGGTGGAAAAACATAGGTCTGCGGCATGAAGCCGTGTCCGTCGAGTGCGATCGAAGCGTACCAGCGGGCGTCCCATTGGTGAAAGTGACTGAGCCACATGAGTGGCGAGGCCGAGAGCCCATCGGTTAAGACGTAGAGAGCGGCGAGCCAAAGGGCGTGCGCGAGAATGCCCTGACGAATGAGTGATTTCGAAAATGTCGCGGCCAGCAATTGCCACCATCGCATCTGAACATCTTGATTCGTTCGCTGACGGCTGGTCAAATAATGCCTGCACACAGGAGAATGCCGATGCGAATATTCACCTCTCGTAGTTTTTCGATGTTTGTCATTTTGTCGGTTGTCGTAGGCTGTGCGGGACTCAAGACCCGCCGCGCTGATGATGGTGCTGTGGGTTCTGAGCCGCCGGAGGATTCGCCAGCGGTGGTGAGCAACGTAAAGCCACAGTTCGGTCAGGTCGACGTTCAGCAGTGGAGTGCGGCGGAGCGCGCGCAGACGGGCGTCGTTTTTGCGTGGGCAATTCAGGGCTCGCAGCGTCTGATCAGCGATTCGGGCTGCCGTCTGCGCGTTCGCCATCGGCAATCGGGTGATACCGTTTTATTGAAGATCGATGCCAAAAAGCCAGTCTCACTTCAGGCGCTAAAACCCGGAACCTGGGACGCCAAACGTTTGGGCTGTGGGCTGACGCGGATCTGGGATCTGGAGGGGCTTTTTACTGATGGCTTTCAGGTGAAGGCGGATTCACTCTCGGTGATTGGTTGGTTTGTTTTTGAGTTTGATGAACGAACACTGAAGACTGTGCGCGAGGGCGGTCGCGAAGAGAATACGCGTCTTGCCTCACAGCTTTTGTCGGCGTGGTCGGGCGGATCGAGTTTGATCTCCGGATTTTCTGGAAAGCCTTTGCCTCGCCATGTTGAGGTGCGAGATGAGATCGTGCGAGTGAAGGCCACGGGGCTGAAGAATTCGGATGAGTTGTTGCGGCCGCTGCTCACGCGATTTCAATCCTGTGCATCGCAGGCCATGAAGGTTGATCCGTTGCGAGCAGGCCTTTTGAAAATGGAAGTATCGTATAAGAGCGGGCAGTACGCCGGCGCGAAGACGGGACTCGGAGAACATGCTATGCGTGATGACTTTGTGCAGTGCCTACTACAAGCGCATGAGTCATTTCAGGTGGCCGGGGGCGGAGATTTTTTGCTGGAGACTTCTTATTAGATCATTGAGTTCGGCGGTCGTGATGTGAAAGGTGGCCTGTATGTTATTGCGCGATAGAATTGAATTGATTCGGGCGGGGCGTGATCCACTTTTGATTGCGCGTTTGCCTTCGGGATTTTGGGTTCTGAGTGAGGTCCAGCACTTTCCGGGCGCGAGCATGCTGCTCGCGGATCCCGTGGTTCCTCACTTCAACGCACTCCATGAGCGGGCGCGCGTGCAGTGGGCCCTGGATCTGGGAAAGATTGGTGACGTCATGATGTCGTCACTCGGTGCCGTGCGAATTAATTACGAAACTTGGGGGAATCTTGATCCGGCGCTGCATACTCATATTACTCCGCGATTCGACAACGAGGACGAAGCGACGCGAACGCTACAGCCGCGCTTTGCTTTTGACTACGCAAAGCCGCCTCCATTTGATCCACTGTCGGCTGAGACGATCGCGCTGATTCGCAAGCTCAGTCAGAAATTTAGTCACCCACTGGTTTAGTATCGTTTGACGCCGCACCGCCGCAGTCGATAGCGTGGTTGCATGCGATTGGATTTGGCCGTGATCCGCTTCATTTTGACCTCGGTATTTGCGATCGCGATCTGTATTGGCTTGGTATGGCCTCCGGCCGTGGCGATGGCATATACGACAGAGTCGTGTCACACGGTGGCGGCACTCGAGCATGCCAGCGCTGAGCACGCGACTCATGTCGAGGGCACAACCGGCTCGTGTCAGCCCTGCGAGCAATCTTCGAAAGTGCCCCATAAGGAAAAGAACCATCCTTGCTGTAGCCATTCGCTGAGTTTAGCGTGGGTGGCGCCAAGTCTTCAGGGCGAGGCGTTTGAGATGACCGCTCGTGTGAGTGCGATGCGTGATGGAACTTATCCGAAGGCCCCATTTCTAGACGGCCCGTTTCAGCCTCCTCGGCGATCGCGCTAATTTTTTCTGTATCTTGTTTCGCGACCGCTCGAGGTGGTCGTTCAATAGCATCCAGTTTTCCTGGAGGTTTTCATGTTGAATTGGATTATTCGATATTCTTTGAATCATCGTATGGTGACCGTGGCCTTGACGGCGCTCGTGATCATCTATGGTTTATTCGCACTTTCGAAACTGCCCGTTGATGTTTTTCCCGATATCACCAAGCCGACGGTCACGGTCATGACTGAGGCGCATGGGCTTGCGCCGGAGGAAGTTGAATCGCGCGTGACGGCGATGATTGAAGCGCAGCTCAGTGGTGTGCCCGGTGTTGAGCGAATTCGCTCTCAGTCAGGCATTGGACTCTCGGCAATCTACGTTGAATTTCAATGGGGTGTTGATATCTATCGAAGCCGTCAGCTTGTTCAGGAGCGGCTGAATCTCGCCAAAGAGCGGCTGCCACGGGATGTCGTTCCTGTGATGGGTCCGGTTGGATCGCTCATGGGGCAGATTCAACAAATCGCAGTCACCAGTCGAACTCTCAATCCTGTTGAGCTTCGCAGTTTTGCCGAGTGGGTTTTGCGCCCGAGGCTCACGATGATTCCAGGTGTGGCGCAAGTGATCTCGATTGGCGGAGGACTTAAGCAGTATCAGGTGTTGGCATCGGCGGAAAAGCTCAATCGCTTTCAAGTTTCAATGGAGCAGGTGGATCGGGTTCTTTCGCAAATCAGTCAAAACACGACCGGTGGTTTTCTCGAGAAAGGGACCCAGGAGTTTTTGATTCGAAATATCGGCGTCGTGCAGTCAGTGGAGGATATCGAAAATACTTTGATCGGTCTTCATTTCGGTCGCCCAGTTTTAATCAAAGACATAGCGGAAGTTAAAGTGGGGCATCGTCTCAAGCGTGGCGATGGGAGTTTTAACGGCGAGCCCGCGGTGATTATGACAATTCAAAAACAACCGGGAGCCGATACTGTTCAGATCACGCACGCGGTCGACGCGGCAATTGAGGGAATGCAGTCGGCAATTCCAAAGGGCGTTGTCATCAACGCCAGTGTCTTTAAACAGGCGAACTTCATCGAGGCATCGATCGATGGCATCAAGGGGAAGCTTCGCTGGGGAACGGTGCTGGTCTTTGTGATCCTTCTCATCTTCTTGGCGAACCTGCGAATGTCAGTTGTGACGCTGACGGCGATCCCGGTTTCGTTCTTGATGACCGCTGTCGTGTTTTGGATGTTTGGGCTCACGGTGAACACGATGACACTCGGGGGACTTGCGATTGCCATTGGCGAACTTGTCGATGATTCGATTGTCGATGTCGAGAATGTGTTTCGACGTCTAAAGGAGAACGCTCGACTTATCGAGCCTCGTTCGCGGCTTCGGGTTATCTATGAGGCGTCGATGGAGGTCAGAAATTCGATTGTTTTGGCGACTGGGATTATTGCGTTGGTCTTTCTGCCGGTTTTTAACTTACAGGGGCTCGAGGGCCGAATGTTCGTTCCACTGGGCTTTGCCTATTTGACAGCGCTTCTGGCGTCTCTCGTTGTTTCACTCACGATCACACCGGTATTGTGTTCGTTTATTCTGCGAGTTGATAAGGCGGATCAACCCGAGACTCGATTTGTGCAAGTGTTAAAGCGTTGGGATCGTCGAGTACTTGATTGGGCACTGCCTCATTCTGGAAAAGTTCTCGGCGTGGCGCTGGTCCTGTTTGTCTCAGGATTGGTATTGATTCCGTTTATGGGCCGAGATTTTTTGCCGCAGTTCAATGAGGGAACGGCGATGATCTCGGTGGCGACTGTACCGGGTGTGAGTTTGACCGAGTCCAATCGTATTGGACTTCGTGCGGAGGAGCTGATTGCAAAATCGCCTGAGGTGAAATCGACGTCGCGGCGGACGGGCCGAGCTGAGCTTGACGAACATGCAATGGGCGTTCATGTCAGCGAGATCGACGTTGATTTTAACGAGGGCGGGCGCGGACGTGCCGTCGTTCTTGACGAGATCCGCGATCGACTCAAAGACGAGTTTCCACTCTTTGGTGTGAGTGTTGGGCAGCCTCTCTCGCACTTGATTGATCACATGTTGTCGGGGGTCAGCGCGGCGCTCGCGATCAAAGTCTTCGGTCCCGATCTTCGCGAGCTCAGACGGCTTGGACACGAGGTCAAGCAGGCGATCGAAGATGTTCCGGGGCTTGTTGACCTGAAGGTCGAGACGCAAGGATTGATTCCACAGGTGAAGGTGCACGTTCTTCGCGCTGACGCCGCAAAGTGGGGCCTCAGTCCCGGTGAAGTGACCACTCTTCTTGAGGCCGCGCTCAATGGACAGACTGTGGGACAAATTATCGAAGGCACGCAGGTGCACGATGTGTTTTTTCAGTTTGATTCGTCTTCGAAGACCTCGATTGAGTCGATTGAGAAAATGGTTCTTAAAATTATGCCGGACGGCCGGCGAGTGTTGTTGGGCGACGTTGCGGATGTTTACGAGTCCGACGGGCCGAATGAAATCAATCGTGAGAATGGTCAGCGGCGAATGGTGATCAGTGGAAATGCTTCGGGACGCGATCTCGGCAGTCTAGTGAAAACTATCGAGACTCAGATCAAGACGAAGATCAAACTTCCCGATGGATACTACGTTGTCTACGGCGGTCAGTTCGAGAACCAACAGCGCGCGACAGAAAAGATTCTTCTTTTTGGATTGTTGGCGCTCATTGGTATTGCGGCGATTCTTTACGGACATTTTCGCTCAAAAATGATTGCGGCGCAAATTATGGTCACCATTCCTCTGGCGTTTACGGGAGGAATGATCTGTCTCTTTATTGCGGAGCGAACGATCACGGTGGCGAGTTTGATCGGATTTATCACGCTCTGTGGTGTTGCTTCGCGAAATGGGATCATGATGATCGATCACTATTTGCATCTGATGGCAAATGAAGGGGAGTCATTTACGCACGAGATGATTGTACGTGGATCACAGGAACGTTTGATTCCGGTGATGATGACGGCGCTCGTTGCGTCGCTTGCGCTTTTGCCGTTGGTCTTTGCAAAAGGGCAGCCGGGGAGCGAGGTGCTCTATCCTGTTGCCTTGGTGATTGTTGGTGGACTTGTGAGCTCGACGCTCTTGGATATGATTGTGACCCCGGCCCTGTTCTTCCGCGTCGGAAGAAAGTCCGCGGAAGCTTACGTGGCGAGAAAAAATGAGAAGGGAATTGTTTTATGAAAATGTCTATTTTGATGGTTGTTCTGGTGATGGTGTCCACGCTCGCTCAGGCTCATGTTGGCGAGCACGATGCCCCGGTGGTTGTTTCTGCACCGCAGGGCGGGATGCTCAAGAATTTCGGCGAATTGATGGTTGAAGCTGTCGTGCAGGACAAGACAGCGCGTCTCTATGTTTACGATCTTAAGCTCAAGCCGCGGGATTTGGCCGGCATCAAAGTTTCGGCCTCAGTCGTTAAGCCCAAATCGAAAGTCGAGCTCAGGCTTCCTTTGCAGAACAAAGGCGGCCATCTCGTTTGCGATTTTTCAACCGAGGCGAAGGGATTGCACCGATTCACATTGCGGGTCGCGATTGACGATCCAAAGACCAAGCATGTTGGGCATGTTGATTTTACAGTTGAACCGTAGTGCAGAGAGGCAATATGAAAAAACAAACCTTAGTTCTGTTCTTACTGAGCGGGCTCCTTTCTTTTTCTGCAATGGCGGCACCGGTTGAGATTCGAGCGAGTCGTTTGCGCGAGTTTCTTGAGGAGAGGAACTACCGTGTTCAATCGCTTCGCTATTTGATTGGTGCTGCCGAGAGTCGAGAAGGATACTTTGGACGGTCATTCTTTCCGCGGCTTGAGGCTCATATCGGAGCAGAAATGTTTCGCCATGGCAGCGAGAGCTTTAAGTCCGATACGAGTTACGGAATCGATCTTTCGGTGAATCTTTATAATGGTGGGCAGGATCGACTGGAGGGGCAGATTCGATCGGCATTGACGGATCGCCGACGATCGGAGGCGACCCGGATCTCGTCTGACGAACTCGGGCGGGCCCGAGTGAGTTACTGGACGTCGCTCTATGAGCGCGAGCGCCTTGAAATCTTAAAGAAGTCGCTTGCGGTCAATGCCGAGAATCAAAAGGCAGCGGAGAGACGGATTCGAAGCGGTGTTGCGACAGAGTCTGATCGAGTTGAGTTTGAAATGAAGCACGTGGATTTAGTTCGAGAGCAAGCGGCGGCTGAAGTCAAAATGCGAATCGAGAAGCAGAATCTCGCGGTTCTTCTCGGGATCGATCATGATGCGGAGCTTGTTTTTCCGGAGACATTGAGCCACGAGCACGACTATGAGACCGAGCTCAAGCACAGCGCGGACGATCACGCCTTCATCTATAAAGAAACTGAGATTCAAGCGCAGGTCAGCGGTCTTGAGGCGGAAAAGCGGAAGCGGGCTCTTTGGCCGAAGCTTGAGGCCTACGCGACGTATGCATGGGTGGGCGAGCGAGAGGTGAGTCGAAGTCTCAGTCAGGAGGATCGGCGAGAGACCGCGCTCGGGCTAAGGCTTTCTCTGCCGCTTGCCGATGGCTACGAAGCTTTGCGCGAGTCCGCTGCGTTTGCCAAAGAAGCGCAAGCGGCTGAGATGACGTCGCGGTTGATGCGCAAAGAGACTGAGGCGCATATTCACAACGAGCTTGCGGAGCTTCAGCTTCTGCATGATCAGGTGCACGACGCAGAAAAGAATATTGAAAGGGCCGAGAGGTACTATCGACTGACGCAGTCGGAGTACCAGCGAGGTGTTAAGAACTCACCTGATGTTCTCGGTGCTTCGGAAAAGCTACTTGAAACGAGGCTGAAGCGTCTTGAGATCGTTCGCGATTTTCAGCTCGCCAAAGCGCACGTTTTGGCGAAGCTTGGACGCTAACCGGGCTGCGCGGAGCCGTGTCATGCTCGGCAATTGCTGAGATGGCACGGCTTTTTCTTATCTTTGTTATAATTAACTATACATCTTATTTGTATTGCTTCTCCGATCGGTGAGAAGTAGAGAATCGGCGTTTTCATCTTTGAAATCGGCGGTGTATGCTCGAGCAACTCAATAAGATACTTGAAACGAATGCATTCATGCCACACGGCCACTGCTATCTTTGGCGGTCCGATATTCTGTGGCTCAATGTTGGGTCTGATGCCGCTATTGCGGCATCGTACTTCGCGATACCGGCCTATCTTGTCTACTTCGTGAGGCGTCGATCTGACCTTGCATACAATTGGATATTCGTGATGTTCGCGCTTTTTATTGTTGCGTGTGGTGCGACTCATCTTTTCGAAATTTGGACGGTTTGGAATCCACAGTATGGAGTTCAGGGTCTTCTCAAACTGTTTACGGCTGGAGTTTCGGTGGCGACAGCGGTTTCGCTTGCGCCTTTGATGCCGCGGGCTTTGGCTTTGCCGAGTTCGGACGATCTTGCGAAGAGTTTGCGTGAACAGGCTCGTCTCAATGAAGAGTTGCGAAGGGTCAACTCCACGCTTGAGTTGCGGGTGATGGAGAAGACGAGAGAAATCGCCGATCTTGCAGCCATCGTCGAGCATTCGAGCGATGCTGTGATTGGCAAGGACTCCACGGGTTTTATCAGAACGTGGAATCAAGCGGCAGAGCGTCTTTTTGGCTATAGAGCGGACGAGGTTGTTGGCAAGTCAGTCTACTTGTTAGTGCCAGATAGTCACCGCGATGAAATGGACGGTCTCGTCAGGCAGGTCGGTCTTGGTGAAACGGCAAAGGCTCTGGATACCGTTCGTGTAAAGAAAAATGGCCAGCGGATCGATGTTTCGCTCACCTTCTCGCCAATTAAGGACGCGCTGGGAAACATTGTTGGTTCATCGTCGATTATTCACGACATCACGTCGAGGAAAGAGTCAGAAGTTCGATTGACGGTGAGTGAGGCGCGCAAGGCGGCGATACTCAACGCTTCGCTTGAGGCGATTGTCACAATCGATCACGAGGGGCGAGTTCTCGAATGGAATGCCACTGCGGAGAAGACATTTGGATACGGTCATGACGAGGCCGTTGGACGCGATATGGCTGAACTGATTGTTCCGGAGCGCTTTTGGAGTGCTCACCGCGAGGGGCTGGCAAGGTATCTTAAGAGTGGGAAGGGATCTGTTATCGGTAAGCAGCTCGAAATGCCGGCACGCCGTTCAAATGGCGAAGAGTTTCCGCTTGAGCTCTCCATTGGCGTTATCGAAGGAATGGATGGGCCGCCTCTCTTTACCGCGTCGGCGAGAGACATAACGAGCCGTTTACGTGCAGAGGAGGCTCTTCGGAAAAATGAAGAGCGATTCCGAGGTGTAATTGAGGCTGCGCCAAACGGACTTTTGATGGTTGATCAGCGCGGCAAGGTCATTCTTTGCAATACCGAGTTTGAAAAACTGTTTGGCTATTCGCGAGACGAGGTTATTGGTCGAGATATGGACTTCCTGGTTCCGGAACGCTTTCGTCGCGGACATCCAGCCAGTCGAAGCGGCTTTTTTCAATCACCTGTTTCTCGGCAGATGGGCGCTGGTCGAGATCTCTATGGCCTTCGCAAAGACGGCACTGAGGTTCCCGTCGAAATCGGTTTAAGCCCAATGGTGACGGCCGAAGGTGCTTTTGTCTTGGCGTCGATTGTCGATATCACAAAACGGAAATTGCTCGAGGATCGTATTCGGCACTCTGCCGAACGTATTCAACTAAAAAATCAGGAGATGGAGCAGTTTGTCTACACAGTTTCACATGACCTCAAGTCGCCGTTGGTTACCAGCACCGGCTTTTTGGGGCTTTTGAAAGAGGACATTGCGGCAGGTCGATATGACATGGTCGACGAGTCGATTGAGCGTTTAGAGAGGGCCAATGGTCGGATGAGTCAATTGATCGACGACCTTCTGCAATTGAGTCGGGTCGGTCGAATTACGATTGATGTTGAAGATGTCGAGGTCTCGCAGTTGGTTGAGATGATCGTTGAAAGCCTGGACTCTCAGGTGAAAGAGAAGTCTGTCGTCGTTAAAATTCAAAAAAGAATGCCGGCCATCGTGGCAGATAAAAAACGACTCTATCAGGTTCTTGAGAATCTTTTTATCAATGCCTTGAAGTATGGTTGCGACGGGCAGGCGCCCACAATTGAGGTCGGTGCAGAGACGTTCGAGTCAGAGGTACGATACTATGTGAGGGATAGCGGTCCGGGTATTGCCAAAGAGTATCATCAAAAGATATTCGGTTTATTTCAGCGCCTTGAAAACGATAATCGAGGCACTGGCGTTGGGCTCACAATCGTTTCGCGTGTGATGCAACTTCACGGCGGCAGGGCATGGGTAGAGTCAGATGTCGGAAGTGGAGCGACATTTTGGATTTCGTTTCCAAAGGTTTCTGTCGCGTCTCGACGGGAGCTCGAATATGAATGATGCGCAAGATGCCGGTTCGAGAATGGTCTCGTTTCTTTTGGTCGAAGATGATGATGACCATGCCCACCTTGTGACGAGAACGCTTAAAAGTAATCGTGTTACAAATTTGATAGATCGAGTGAAGGATGGAGCTGAGGCGCTTGACTATCTTTTTTGCCGTGGACGATATGTTAATCAGTCTCGTCCCGATGTTATTCTGCTCGATCTCAAGTTGCCCAAAGTTGACGGCCTTGAAGTTTTGAAAATCATTAAAAGTGACTCTCGGCTGAAGGTGATCCCAGTCGTCGTTTTGACGACCTCGAAGGCGGAGAGAGATCGAGCCATGGCTTACGAGGCCAATGCAAATAGCTACCTTGTAAAGCCTCTCGACTTTGGCAGTTTTAGAAGAATGGCGGAAGATCTCAATCTGTATTGGAGTGTTTGGAATCAGCCAATAGGCGATGGTTTTCCATCGCCGTGATCATTGGCGTTAAGAAAGTAGGAACTCGAAGTCCTTCTGTGACAGGCGCGACGAACCCTGGCCGATGTCGGCTGCGGTCTCGATCGCTTCTCCGGCCGGTCCGAAGAGGGCTTCGAATCGACGCGACTTGAGCTCTTTCAGAACTTCAATCTTCTCTTCGACTGAGTCCTGAATGATATAGCGGTAAACTTGGACCGATTTCGTTTGTCCAATCCGGTGCGCTCGATCCGTCGCCTGATTTTCAACGGCCGGATTCCACCAGGGTTCAATGTGGAAAATGTAAGAGGCTTTCACCAAGTTTAAGCCAACACCGCCGGTCTTCAGTGTCATCAGCATAACGGCGCCGCCCTGGTGTTCGTCAAAGCCTCGCAGCTTGCGTTCGCGCTCAGTCCGCGAGTCGCTACCACTCATATCGAAGAACGTAATGCCGGCTACAGTCATTGCTTCGCGAATGCGCTCAAAGGTCGCCAGGAACTGCGTGAATACCAGCGCGCTGGATCCTTCGGAGGTGATTTCTTGTAGGGCTTCAACCAGAGTTGAAATTTTTGGCGGCTCTGCCGCGTACTCGACCCCAGGAATTCCGCGTGGATCAGAGCAGACTTGGCGAAGGCGCAAGAGCGCCGTCAGCATTTGAAGCTGAGTTTTCGCTTCGCCATCTTTGGCGATCTGATCGCGGATCTGGCGATTGTAGCTGGTCGCGATGTCGCGGTAGATGCGCTTCTGCTCTTCGTCAAAGGGAAGGCGCATCGTGGTTTCAGTTTTCTCAGGCAGCTGATGCATGACCTGCGCTTTGGTTCGCCGCAAAAGCAGCGGACGCGTGCGTAGTTTGAGTTCATCGAGATCTTCGCGAAGCACTCGAACTGGATTCACATAGCGTTCGCGGAAGTTGGCGATGTCGCCAAGCGAGCCAGGAACCGAGAGATCAAAGAGGGAGAAGAACTCGCCATAATGGTTTTCAAGCGGTGTGCCGGTGAGGCAGATCTTAAATCGACTCTGAATTTTTCTTGCCGCTGTAGTGCGTTTGGTGGTGATCGTTTTTAGAGCCTGCGCTTCGTCAAAAATGACGATGTCCCAATTCACTTGCTCGAAGAGTTCGACATTTTCCTGCAAGAGACCATAGGTACAGATAACGATGCCATGCTCTTTTTGTTTCACAAAATCGAGCATTTTCTCTGGCTCTCGCGAACTGAAGAGGTGAGAGCGGAACTCGGGTGTAAAACGCGTCATCTCAGAGACCCAGTTGTAGGTCAGCGATGTCGGTACCATGACAAGCGTTGGGCCGAGATCGTCCTGCGAGCGCAGGGTTTCAAGAAAGCCAAGGCTTGTGACGGTTTTTCCGAGACCCATGTCGTCGGCGAGGATTCCGCCAAGACCGAGTCGGCGAATATCGAGTAGCCACTGAACGCCGACCTCTTGATAAGGCTGTAGGGTCGCTTTAAAGGTTTCCGGCATGGTGAGCTTTGGTCGTTCGCGATCAAGCGAATCGTAAAACTTGCAAATCGCCTGCCAGCGCGGACCGCCTTGAATCGCAACACCGGATGCTCGAAGCGCCAAGAGCTCAAGCGCTCGCGAGCGCGGCAGTTGAAAGTAAGTGTCAGCAGTTTTTCGGCGTTTATTTTTGTCGCCCAGGATGCCTTCGCCATCGCCATGCAGAGTTTCCCAGAAGCGAGTCAGGCGCTTCAGGTTTGGAAGCTCTTGCGGCTCGAGCAAAAAGAAGCGGCCATCGTGTTCAATGATGCCGTCGCGCGAGAGGCGAATCGCCTCTTCGGGCGAGAGTTCTTTGCCTCTAAAGAAAAAGCGTGGATGCAGCTCAAACCAATCGATTTTGCGATTGCCAAGAGCCAGTGTCTCGAGCGGGGCGTTTGAGAACTCCTCTTTGAGAGTGAACTCAGGACGGAATTCGCCCTCTTTGATGCGCTCAATTTGGCGACCATCGAGCGTGATTTCAAATCCTTGGTGCGCGAGCGCCAGGAAGTGGGCGCCACGCGGTGGAAGCTTTGCTGTCGGCACGATAAAGCGTTCGTTGATACCAGGTGAGTAGACCAGTTGGCGATCCACCTCTGGTGAAACGGGTTTGCGAAGGGTGATGTCTTCGCGCTCAAAACCAGGTCGCATGTTGGTGAAGGTTTCAAACCATTGCCCGCGAACTTTCGTGAAGCAGGCCCCCTCGGTTTCGCGGCCAAGATCGGCGACTAGAGCGTGGAACATTCGAACCACGGCGCGCGAGAGGCCTTCGACGCGAATTTCGCACTCGGGTGTAAAAAGACGAGTCACCCGATCTGCAGAAGCGTCGTCAATAATCTGCCGCATGGTCCCCTCAAGGAGGCCGACGATGCCATCGGAAAGCAGTGTCTCAAGTGTGGGCGTTACGCTCTCATCGATCTCGCTGAAGTTTGAGGAGTCGTTTTTATCGACCTTTACCAGGAACTGGGCAAAGCGTTTGAAGAGACGGGTTTTGAGTTTGTCGAAGGAATCGATCGTGTCGCCATCAATCGATGGAAGCTCAAGCGAAAACGCCGCAGTTTCAAAGAACAGCATGATGGCAAAGCCGACATGACGGAGGAGCTTCAGATCGCGCTCGCGTTTTGGGCCGCGCCGAGCGTGGGCGAGCTGAATATTGGAAACTCCCGTGGTGGCGCCAAGGCCAGATTGCAAGAGGTGGATGAGGTAGTGCATCGACTGCGGAAGCCCATGCGCCTCATAGTCCTCAAGATCAAACTTGATTCTAAAGCTGCCGTCGCCGGTCGCCGCGAGTGAGCCTTTCGGTGCAGTGATGGTTTTCACTCCGCTTGCGTACTGAATCACGTCGCGAACTTCGATTTCGCGGAACAGTGCCTCAATCGCCGCGTGTCCCGTGATCGTGAGCGGGCCATCGTTCTTGGCCAATTCCGGTCCCTCATGGCTCGCAAGGAAGGAGCGAACTCCATCGAGGCGATCGCGCAGGGAGTGGAAGACGAGACGGCCGGTTGCTTCGTCAAGTCGATAGCTCTCGGTCATCGCCTGCGTGTCGGCGCCGCTCGACTCAAGACACACTGATCCACGGATTGGAGTGCCAGGCTCGGTTGGAATTGGTTCCGTTGAGCGCGCCGTCCAGGTCACTTGTTGAACAGGACTCTCGACCGAGTTTTTTTCAACAGCGATTCCACTCAGCTGAAGGGCTTGGCGCGGGATCGATCGGTTGGCGGAGAGTGTGTAGAGGATGCTGATGCCCTCTTCAGTTTCTTCAAAGAGGCTTTTGTTGATTCGCTCAACAGCCATCAACAGCGACGCGACGGTTTGATCCATTTGAATCAACCACTGCGGCCGCATATTGTTTGAGCGATGTGAAAGGCTAACGGTTTCCGTCTCGGGCCGAATCTGGAGAGCGAGCGGTAAGAGCGGACGCGGAACGCTTCGCCCGAGAGGGTGGCGCAGGAGTTCGGCCGCGGTCAGGCAAAGGCCATCGTCGAAAATATACTGAAGAACAGGAGCCTCTTCGTTCAAAAGCTCCATTGCGTTCATCAGTCCACGAGAGGCGATCGTTTCGGTGCTGGAGTGAAACGGCAACGGGACATCAGCTGGGCGCCAAGCGGGGCTGACCCATTCTTTTAGGAGTTCGCTGTCATGCAGAGGCCGAGAGGGAGGAAGTTCGCGAAGGCGTGTCGTCCAGGCTCCGTGGTGAGGTAACGAGAACGGTCGGTGTGTACCGAAAAAGCGTGCCTGGGGTTGCGCAAGAAGGATCGATCGAAGACTCGGGGCCATCGGGCGAGTGTATCACCGCAAACGGCCCCGAGTCGAGTGGTTAGACTTACGGTGCGAACCAGCAACGTGGGCGGTAGCCAACGTTGTAGGAACCTTCAACACAAGACCCTTGACGGTAGTCTGAGTTAGAAAGCTTTACCGTCTTATCAACCGGACAAACGGAGCCGGCCAAGTACGTGTCCATGCGGCACTGTGTGGCTGGATGCTTGTCGTCAGTCTTTGTCACTCGGCGCGTATCAGGCTTCGAATAGTCGGGTGGTGTCGTTTCTTTGCGCAGATCTTGGAAGAGACCGGCCACCGATGTGCCGCCAAGCGAGTTCCGCATGCAAATCAGCTGATCTTTCTCATTATTGAACTGCTGTATGCAAAGTTTTTCAGCAAAGGCGTCGAGTCGCTGATCCGCTTTCGCTTGCGCAATGATCGTCTTGTTGTCGTCCTGCTCGTAAAAACTGCGCAGACACTTGAGGTTAGCGTAATAGTCTGACGCACCTTCGTTTGAAGCCCAGTTGCTGCCGCCGAACCAGCCAGCGATTTTTGGAGCGCCGCCAAGGTGGTGCCCAAGTTCGTGGCAAACGACGAGCGCAAATCCCTCTTCGGTTGTAGCGGGGTGACGCGCCAATCCACCATACATATTGAGAACCCAAGATGATCCAATCTGTTGAGCTGATGCGTTGACAGTCGCATCAGACCAAAGGCGGTTGATCTTCAGTGTGCCGCCCTCTTGAGCGATCACTGGACCGAAGAGTTTTTGCGCGCGATCCAAGACGGAGTTGAACTGTGCTTCCGTCAAGCTGCCAGGGGATCCTGCTGTGGCTTTGAATCCCACAGGGACTTTCATGTCGTTTGGAGGAAGGAATCCTTCGCAATCGTGGTTCGCTGCCGTGACTGGTTGTGAAAGGCTCATCAGAGCGCATGTCGCAACGGCGAGAACTCGCCCCAGACTCTTCGTTGATTTTCTCATATTCTCCGTCATTCCCATTTTTGGACCCCTCCTTGGGTTGGTCGGATGTCTTTGAACGGAGATAGGTTGACCCAGTCTTTGAACAAGGAAAAGAAAAAGGTTCCAAAGTGGAACCAAAGTCTGGCTTATGGGTTAATGCGTTATTTTGCCCGTGGGGAGCGCCTTTTGACTGACGAAGGGCTCCGTTTGCTTGTTTTGGTCGCAGATGGCGCAAAAAGCAGGCAGAGATCACATGATTTTTCATCGCGGCCTTCGTGGCAGCCTCGCGCAGTGCAGTATTCGCGACCATAGAAAATGAATTGAAGATGCAGTTTGTTCCAATGTTCTTTGGCAAACAGCGCCTTGAGATCGCGTTCTGTTTGCAGCACGGATTTTCCCGACGAGAGCTTCCAGCGCTTCGCAAGGCGATGGATATGCGTGTCGACGGGGAAGGCCGGTGTTCCGAAACTCTGTGCCACCACCACTTGCGCCGTTTTGTGTCCGACACCGGGGAGCTCTTCAAGTTCCTCAAGTGTTTGCGGAACTTCGCCGGCGTATTTCTCAACGAGAATTTGTGAAAGGCCGACAATGGCCTTCGCTTTTTGAGGTCCGAGTCCGCAGGGTCTTACAATTTTAAGAACATCCTCGACTTTCTGCTGGGCCATCTTTTGCGGCGTACGCGCCAATCGAAACAGTGCAGGAGTGATTTCATTGACCCGTTTATCGGTGCACTGGGCCGACAGCAAAACAGCGACGAGCATCGTAAACGGATCAGTGTGGTCGAGAGGGATGGGAGGGTTTGGATAGAGCCCATTGAGCCGCTTCAAAATGATCTGCGCCCGTTTCTGGCGTTCGGTCTGGTTCAGCATGGATCTCTTCAAACAAGCTTTGCGTCCTGAATCAAGCCGCAGAGAGGAAAAGGATTCGCAAAGTTTGGGGAACGTCTCGTAAACTATGAATGTATGTTTAAACACCTCTTTGGAAGCTCGAGTACAGAAGGCCGCGATGATTCGGCCGACCGTCAGACCTATGCTATTGGCGATGTTCACGGCTGCGCGCATGAGCTTGAGCTTCTTCTAAAAAAACTTTCAATCGACCGCGATACCAAAGTCGTTTTTCTCGGTGACTATGTGGATCGGGGAGCGGACTCGCGGCGCGTGATCGATTTGATTTTGGATCTCTCGGCCCGCTGCGAAGTGATTCCGCTGATGGGAAATCATGAGGCGATGTTTCTTGATTTCCTTGAGCGTCCCGAGAGCCTGGGGTCAGGATTGTTTATCTTGAATGGCGGCGGATCGACACTTGCGAATTACGCAACAAGTGGCGGAGCATTCGAAGTGCCACACGAGCACATTGAGTTTTTAAAGAACCTCTCGATTTATCATCAAACCAAGACTCACTTTTTTGTGCACGCCGGTGTGCCGCTTCGAAAGAAATTGGCAGACCTTGATCCGATCGTCGATCGCGAGGTGTTTCTCTGGACGCGTGGACCATTTCTTTCGACCGATGAGTCGTGGGGAAAAGTTATTGTTCACGGTCACACGCCCAATGAGATGCCAGAGAAGAAACACAATCGCATCAACTGCGATACCGGCTGCGTTTTCGGCGGAGCGCTCACGGCATATGATGTGACCAATGACGCCTTTATTTCTGTTGATCGTATTCCGCTTCGCGATCAACCGCCGATTTTGCACCGTCAGTACGATGGCAAGAGAATCGCAGTTCGCTTCAACGGCCGCATGGTGGTCAGTGCTGGGCGTCCGGGCGAGGCGCGCCAGCAGTTTGAGACTTTAAACTACAATCAGTTTGGTCTCTTGCTTCGCGAGACGCAGGTGTCGGCGAATCCATTTTTTCAAGTGAATGATTTTGTCGAGGGCGTGATCGGCCACGACTACCGAACAGCGGTTGAGTTTGAAGGCCAAGTGGTGCGCGTGGAGTCTCGTCAGGGGCTTGTCGTGTTTGGTGTGAAGCTTGATAAAATTTCAACGGCAAACGATTCCGGGCACAATTCGAACTGGCTCAAACGACCGGCGTCATGAGTGGGCTGCGTCCACTCCTGAGGCGAATTCCCTCGTTCACTGAGCTCTCCGCTGGTGACGCGGGCGATGTGATTCTCGGTCGTTTCCTTGACTATGTGAATGAGAAGGGGCTGTCGCTCTATCCTGCACAGGAAGAGGCGATTCTCAATCTTATCCAGGGCGATCATGTCATACTGAACACGCCGACCGGTTCCGGGAAAAGTTTGGTGGCTGAGGCTTTGGTCTTTCAATCGATGGCGCTGGGTAAGCGCGTGGTCTACACGTGTCCAGTCAAAGCGCTGGTGAATGAAAAGTTTCTTTCTCTCTGTCGCCTCTTTGGGGCAGAGAGTGTTGGATTGATGACGGGCGATGGCAGCGTCAATCGCGATGCTCCGATTGTCTGTTGCACGGCTGAGATTCTGGCTAATATGGCGCTTTCTGATGGTGCCGAAGCGAAGGTCGATGATGTCGTCATGGACGAGTTTCATTACTACGCCGATCGGGAGCGAGGGATTGCCTGGCAAATCCCGTTGCTTGAGCTGAAACATGCTCGATTTTTGCTGATGTCAGCGACAATGGGCAATATGGAGTTCTTTGCCGAGCATCTCGAAAAAATCACCGGGCGAAGCGCAAACGTCGTTGTTGGCCACGACCGTCCGGTGCCACTTGAGTTTGAGTATCGTGCTGAAACTCATCTGCACGAGTCGATCGCCGATCTTTTGAAAGCGGACCGCGCACCGGTGTACCTTGTGAATTTCACTCAGGCTGCAGCCTCTGAAGAGGCGCAAAACTTGATGAGCGTCGATTTTCTTTCAAAGGATCAAAAGAAGGCCATTTTGGATCGACTGGACGGCGTCAGCTTTCGTTCGCCGTTTGGGCGCGATCTGCAACGCTTTCTGAAGCATGGTATCGGCGTTCATCACGCGGGGCTGCTTCCGCGCTATCGAATCTTGGTTGAAAAGCTCGCGCAAGATGGCCTCTTAAAGGTGATTTCGGGAACCGATACACTTGGTGTTGGTGTGAATATTCCAATTCGCACGGTGCTATTCACAAAGCTCTGTAAGTACGACGGCGATAAAACGGCGATTTTATCGAGTCGCGACTTTCACCAAATCTCAGGGCGTGCCGGTCGCCGAGGATTCGACAGTCGTGGTTTTGTCGTCGCTCAGGCTCCTGAGCATGTGATTGAAAATGCGAAGCTTGAGCGGAAAGCCTTGGCGGATCCCAAAAAAGCAAAAAAGATCGTGAAAGCGAAGCCGCCAGAGCGCGGTTTTGTGATGTGGAGCGAGGACACATTTAAAAAACTACAGAGTTCAAAACCAGAGCCGCTGGAGTCGCGGTTTCACGTCGATCACGGTCTGGTGCTCTCGGTTCTGGCGCGCAAGAATCACGATGGCTGTGAAGCTCTTCGCCTATTGATTCGTCATTCCCACGAGCCCGAGGGGAGAAAGAAAGCTCATCGGCGACGAGCATTTGAGTTGTTTCGTTCTCTCTACGAGCGACAAATCGTGACGCTGAATCCACTTGCGGTACACGACGATCTTCAACATGACTTTTCGCTCCATCAATCGCTTTCGCTTTGGCTCATCGACACTCTGGCGCAGCTTGATCCTCTGGTTCAAACGCACGCCTTTGATGTGATTACGCTCTGTGAGGCCATCGTTGAGTCTCCCGACTTGATCCTTCGCAAACAGACCGATCGAGTGCGCCAGGAGCTCTTTTATCAGCTGAAGCAAGAGGGCGTTGAATTTGATGAACGTCAGGAACGCTTGGAGGCTGTTGAACATCCAAAGCCCCTTCGCGAGTTCATCTATTCGACTTTTAACGCTTGGTCCGAACGTCACCCTTGGGTGGGAGGCGAGAATATTCGTCCGAAATCGATTGCTCGTGAGATGCTTGAAAAGGGCATGAGTTTTTCTGACTATATTCGCGAGTACGATCTTCAGCGGGGCGAGGGACTTTTACTGCGAACGCTCAATGATGTTTTTAAGGTCTTGGCGCAGACGGTGCCGGATCGATTTAAAACAGATGAGATTCGAGATCTTGAGCTTGAGCTTGCGGGTCTGATTCGTGGCGTGGACTCATCGCTTCTTGAGGAGTGGGATCGGCTGCGCGAGGACTTTGTCGAGCTCGGAGGCAAAGTTGCGGGATCCGCCGGTGGAGCGGCGGCTGAGGCCGGTGAAGCGGAGGCGCTTTCACGGTTCCAACGCGAAAAGGAACGGGAGCGCTTGTGGCGAGTTGAGACCTTTCGTCTGCTGAAGGCACTTGCAGCCCAAGATCTTGATGACGGGGAAGCGTTGATTCGCGAATGGAAAGAAAAAGGAGCCGTCAAAGTTGCCTTTACGATTGCGGGAGAGGCGGTTGAATTTTCCGTGGACGAGTGGACGGTCTCTCGTCTGGAGACGGTGCTTGAAAAACTGAAGGCCGATGGCTTTACAGGGATACGAACCGACACGCCGGCCCGGGCAAAGGTACTTTTTAGTCTTGTTCAGGGTGAGCGAGTTCAACAGGTCGTCGTCTCAAAAGACGCCGTCATCGACAAGCAGACGATTGATGGCGCGACTGCCGATATTTTGATTTTGTTATCATCTTAGTGTTTTGGGTCTACGGGCGACGGCGAAGCGCCTCGGTCAGTTCTTCGACCTTGAGAAGTTCATCGAGTCGCTTCTCGAGACGAGTGACAA
>JAEUWE010000132.1 GCA_016791465.1 Pseudobdellovibrionaceae bacterium | reverse complement strand
CTAGAAATAAAGCTGTGCTTAGAATAACCAGTTTGTTCATTGAACATCCTTTTGAAAAAAGATTTTGCTAAACTAGACAAATCAGCCGGCGTGCCAAGATAAGAATTTAGGGCTGAATTCTCTGGCAGTGAAGGGCAATCTAGTCGCGAATATATCGATTAGACTTTCCGCCAGGCGCGGCGGTGGCCGATATGATGTTTGGGTTGACTATGGTTCCACGTCGGCATCACCTGGCCTATAAGCACGTAAAAAATGCCGGCTCGTTCGACCTTGGAGCCGGGGCGCGGCCTCTCATCTGAACTAAAATTCCTCTGTCTTTTCGTCATCCTGCACTTTGTTTGAGCAATTTGTACCATTCCCCCCAAAGACGGCAGAATCTGTGCTATAAGCTCAGCTCGCACTTGTTTCGAGACCCGGGGGAGGACCGACCGTGAATGCTCATTCGAACCACGATGATTTGGATCCGGTACGTGAAAACGTAGCGATTAAGACGACATCCGACGATAAATTTGCAGATAAGTTCGAAGATCAGTACGACGATCAGTCTGATGACCTCGATGAAGAAGAAGAGGGAGCTGTTGATCAGTTCGACCTCGATCCCGCTGATGGCGCCGCAGGTGCTTGGGCTGGAGCTGGCGCAGTCAATATCGACACAACCAAGAAGCGCACAATCACGATTGATGAAGAGATTGAAGAAGATGATGTGGATCTCGATCAAATCGAGGACATCCTTGCTCTTCCAGAGGCGCAGTATCCGCGTTTCACGCTCGCAAAAAACAAAGCTCGTTTCTTGCGTATGGTGAGCTGGTACAAGAATAAACAAGAGTGGCTCGAAGTCGCGCCCCTCTCTGGCGTATCAAAGCTCTTTAAGCAGCAGACGAAAGAGCTTGTTGGAATCCGCGCTTCAAAGCTCGACTACGAAATGGAGCTTGAAACAGGAACACTCACTCCGTCGCAGCGTTCGTATCGCCGTGACGAATTGAAGATGTGCAAAGTTCACGAGAAGATGGCTGTGAACCTGATCGCGCGTATGCAGGTGAAGATTAAATCGGGCCGTCGCTAGTCGATCATTTCAGATCTGGCGAAAGCAAGAAGGGTTGGCGATGAGCCAGCCCTTTTTTTTGGTCTAGTCGCGAGCGCTCGGTGCTGAGAGCCGCGTCGGAAGCTCTTCGCGGAGAAGTTTTGCAACGCGAGCTTGAATCTCAGGTTGCTCCTGTAAAAGCGAATCATCGATCAATGAGGTGAGGACTCGGCGTGTGCCGTTTTCTCCCTTTTCAGCGCTTGGGACAATATCATTGGCGATCGCATAAGAGATCACGCGATCGGCGGTGATAAGAAGGCCGATGGAAACCTGCAGGCGATCGATACGTTTTGTCTTTTGGACCTCGCGCAGTGGATGTGTTGAGCCAACTGTCGAGACCGCTTGCTCGATGAGAACCGATTGTTTGGCGATCTCGTTTCGCCATTTGATGCCGATACGATGAACATTGGGGTCTGACGTCTGTCGCGCGTTGATGATGTGTCGATCGATCACTGGCAGGGCCTTTGACCACTCAAGAAGAGAAACTTCCTCGAGTTGAGTTTGATCGTTCATCAAAATGTCGGCGGCGCAGGTTGCTGATGACTGTTCTCCGCAAGACGCTTTTGAACTGGCGACGATCATGGACAGTTCAGTGATGTAGACGATGGCGTTTGGTCCTTTTGGGGCCTTGCTTGTTGTTGGTTCGTGTATTTGAAAAGTTCCGATTGGAGCTTTGTCGGTAAAAGACTTAGCCGGACCAGAGGGAACGAACGGTGCCGAGTGAAATGCACTTGCAGGTGCGCTCCATGTGGCGATGGTCATGACGGCTGTTGCAAGGCATGAATGGACGTTACGCATGAGGAGCATCCTTCTGTTTAAGGTCGCAGAGGCCCCGTGCGACGGTTTTTTTCTCTCTAGTGGGAGGAGCAAACGGCGGACCAAGTCAGTGGTCGAGCTTGAAACTTGCGGGCACGCATTTTGGCGAGTGTCTAAACTTAAGACGTTCGATCGCGAAACACAGGGTGTTTCGAGTGCTTAGCGCGGAGGGGTGGGGTGCGTCTCAAAAAGAGGAATTTTTTTCCTCTTTTCCCTCAGTTTCTCAGTTCGATGCGCCGATAGGTACTTTGTGAGGCGATTTTCGCCTCGTGAAGAGACGCTCGAACGACTGCTCGGTGAGCGATGCGGTCTTTAAAGTAAACGGAAGCGGAGGTCTAGCTATGGTACGTTCTTCTTTTGTCGTCGTGTCTGACGATCAGCTTCTTATTCAGAAGGCCAACCAGTTTGGTATGGCAAACGGTGTGACTGTAAAGGTCATGACACCGTCTGAGTGGGATGCAGTAAACTCTCGAGGTGCTGAAGTTCCAAGTCTGGTTTCAGGCGCAGGACAAACAGATGCCTCGGCTTCTGGTTACTCGGCAAAGGTTTTGCCGTTCCCGGGAACTCCTGGCTACACGGGCACTGAAGCTCGTCGGTCGGTTGCGACAATCGATCAGCTGGAGAGCGTTGCAATTGAAAATGCAATTGCGGCATTCAAAGGAAATCTCACAGAGGCTGCAAAGGCCTTGGGTATTGGTCGCGCGACATTGTATCGCAAAGTGAAAGCTTACAATATCGATCCATCTGCTGCTCGTAAGAAGAAGGCAGCATAAGACCTTGTTTTCGAGCTTGCGTCATTTAGGCACGCTTCTATCGGTGACGACATTCCTTTTGGTGTCGTCACTGTTTTTTTTGGCCTATCGAAGCGCAGCGATGCAGCAGGCAGCGCTGGTCGCGTGTGATCTTGTTGACCGCGAGTTTGTTGATGCCAAATCTCCTCAGGCGCAGGCTTGGATCGAAGATTGCCGTCGAAACATCGGTCGGAACGTCGATGCCTTCACATCAAAAACTCAATTGATTGAGCAGCTGAGTGAGCATCTTTCCTACTTTCGAATTTCTCATATGGCGGCTTTTGCTCCCGAAGAAACCGTCAGTGTTTGGACGGGGGAGGCGCTGGATACAGGCGCGCGAGCACGATTGATCGAAGGTGAAATAGTCGTGGTGCGAATTGTTCCGGGATCGCCCGCAGCCAAAGCAGGCGTGCATCTTGGTGATTTGATCGTTGCGATAGATGGTGCGCCGGTGGGGCAGCCGGAAGAGATTGAGTCGTGGGCAGGTCTCTGGGAGGTCATTCGTCGAGACGAGACACGCGTCCAGCTGAGTGTTGACGCCGATGTGCTAACGGATCCAATCGAACCATATTTTGTTTCGGATCGTGTGCTTCGAGTGCCGACCTTTCTGCCAGACGCTTATTCAGATGAAGCGATGGAGCGTCTTGCTGATCGTGTGACCGTCGCCGATCGCATGGTTTTAGACTTAAGAAAGAATCACGGTGGGAGTTTTCCGGCGATGCTTCGCATGGCTGGTCTGTTTTTATGTGATTCACGTTTGATTGGCGCCGTTTTGGGACAGTCGATCGGGATCGAGGACCGAGAGTCGATTCCGCTCGTGGATCCTCGCTATATTTTGGAGAACGATTTGGCGGGAGACATACAGCTCGAACGCCTGAATCGGGACGGGGTGATCGGACTCAAGGTCTTTTCGCATCCGAACTGCTTTCGGGGGCCACTTGCTGTTTTAATCGATGAAGGAACATCGTCCGTGGCGGAGATCTTTGCGCAGGCTCTGAAGGATCGGCCTCAGACGAAGGTCTTTGGTTGGTCGACAGCGGGGAAAGTGGTGATGGCGCGTTGGTTTTCGATTGAGCCGCTGGGGCCTGACTATACCATTTCGATTCCGGTCGGGGTTTACCGCTCGATCAAGGGCGAGGATCTTGAGCGCAAAGGCGTTTCTCCCGATGAGACTCTGAGAGATGAACTGCGGGAGTGGCGATCAGGAACAGACCCTTGGATTCGTTCGGCGCTCAAGCATCTTGATGTTCGCACTGTCTCACAATGAGACGCTTGAGATTCGGGTGTCGAACTCTTGAGCGCGTGACTAGCGTATTTGGTCGCACGCCACAAGGCCGAGGCTATAGCGAGTTTAAGCGGGATCTATGCGGAACGCGAGTTGCACTCTCACTCAGGTAAGCGCTGCTTCATATCAGTGAATGCAGTCGTGAGACGCGATCGGAATCGGAGGGGCAATGTCAGACTCAAACGAGAAAAAAGACAGCAAGGTTATCGATATCTCGGAACGCTTGCAGGCCAAACAGTCGACAAGCCCACTGCAAAAACTCAAAGTGCGCCTGGATCTCGAGCAGGCCAAGGTCGCCATTCCGGCATCGATTATGTCGATTCTCGTTGTCGTGACACTGGCCAACTCAAAACTTCTTAGTGGTGAGCCGGCTGTTGAGTCGACGACTCTTGCCTCAGAAGGCACGGTGATTCAATCGCGTGGAATCGCTTCGGTGCCAACGGGAACATCGGATGATGAGGACCGTTTGGTGAAAGAAATGGCGTCGCGCTCTCTGAGCGAAGCGGCTGCTATCGGTCGCAAGCCATCGGAGTTAGAGAAGTTCGCGTTTGAACAACTCGAAGGAAAGTATGCCGTTCGCGTAAACGACGGTAAGCTCACCGAGCTTCAGCTGTCACCAGGATCAGCGGATCCGATTCAATTTGATACATCGTTTATCGAGAAGAACCGTTCGCTTCTGCCAGTGGCTTACGATAAGAGCGTTCGCATCGGCACTGAGAAGTCGGACACTGAGGTTAAAGAAACCTACCACTTGGTGAATCATCTCTCAATGCCGATGGCGGAGATTCAGGTTCGCTTGAGCGACACGCACCAGCTTCTCGGTATGCGCGTGATCCCGACGAACGTCGCAGGACGGTAGTCAGGTCGATGGCCCGGCCGATAAGCCAGGCCAGTAAACCATAGTCGAATTCATATTCTCTCATTGCGAGGCTTATCGAAACCGATAAGCCTTTATGGTCATTCGCGATCCATTTGAAAAGCCCGTTGCGCGAAAAGAAGAGCGTTTTGGTTTTGCTTTGCCGTTTGATCGGCTGGCATCGCATGTTGCAGACCTCGTCATTCTCGCTCCACTGATGGCCTTGGCTATGGCGCCTTTTCGGCGTGTGATGATGGAGACACGACTCCTCGGAGACGCTTGGGGAACTGACGTGGCGATGCTGAAGGGCGCTGCGGCTGCCGTGATGGTCGGTATTCTCTGGGAAACGATCTTTATTTCAGTCTGGGGCTCAACTCCGGGGCGCATGATCTTTGGTCTTCGTGTCGTCGATGTTTGGACGGGACATCGTCCGCGTCCAATGCATGCGTTCTTGCGGGCGATTGCGTGGTGGCTGAGTGTTGGTGCTTTGGGCGCACCGTTTCTGGCCGTGTTCT
>JAEUWE010000513.1 GCA_016791465.1 Pseudobdellovibrionaceae bacterium | reverse complement strand
GGCAAAGCTTGATCTCGTCGGCACGGTTACACGAATGAATGACGGCGAATGGTACAGAACGAGCGATCGCGGCGCGGTGATCGACATCGGTGGTCAACCAGCGCTTGAAATTCACGGTCGTGTTGGGGATGTGGTGAAGATTTTGGGCGAGCTGGTGGACGTGGCGCGTTTAAATGGCGTGCTACATGCGCTGTTACCGGCAGCCTCGCGGGTTCGTGTGAGTCGAAAGTTGAAACTGAAGACCGAGTCTGATCTTCGCGCGGGTGCAAGTCTCACATTGATTTATGGCAAAGAGCTTGGACTGTCGGAGTCTGAGGTTGATGGTCTGGTTAATCGGTACAACGAATTGGTTGCGCCATTTGAGCGGGTCTCGAACCGTCGCGAGGTCGATACGGTCGCCTTACAGACGTGGAAAGATTCTTAAAGCCGATCGCTATTCGTAGCCAAATTCGCAGCGGCCTTCCGTGCACTTGGCACTTTTGGCAAGGGCGCGTGTCTTGTCGCAGGTATCGGTTGCACACTTATCGAAGAGTTCTTCGTAGCGCTTCGAGGCCTTTAGCAGCGCCGTCTGTTTTTTTACATTGAGCTTCAGTTTAGACGCGATCTCTTGGCGATTGCATGGGCCTTGTGCCGAGAGAATGCAGTCTGAGTCGACCTTGCAATGGGCGACGCCGTTCTCGTCCTGGGCCTGATAAAAGAGTTCGAAGTATTTCTCGGTCGCTTTTTTAAAGCCGCGGCACTGCGGGCCGCCGAATCCAAAGGCGGGTGAGGCTGCAGCGATAACTGCGACAAGAGTGAGAAGTTGGAGAAGTTTCATCATGCTCTTCAGTCCACGTTTCTTGCCGGGATTACGCAAGTAGAATGAATGTAAGCTCTCGCTGCGATCATTGAACAATTGTTATAGTGGGGGCCTGAAATGAGCCCATTCGCCAATACATTCGATTTGGCTGGGCCTTCTGTTTGCTATAGGGGTGATCAGTTGTTGTTGGCTGGCTCAGCCCGGAGATTTTTTGAAAGCGCACGCGGTGACATCCATTCTTTTTGTAGGCCTCATCTTCTCATTTGGTTTTGGGGGCCTTGAGAATGCGTTTGGGGCTGATGAAGTCGCGTGTCTTGCTCAAGAAGCTTCCGGGCTGGGGCCAGTGGTTTTACGTTTTACAGTCGAGTCAGAATCCAAAATCATCGCTCGTGCCTTCAAGGGACCGTTTGATGAGTCTGCACATGTGACGCTGGTTCGCGATAAGCGAAATTCGACGGCCGAGGTTGCGGCCTTTAGCTTCTCTGATCGGCTTTGGGTGAATGAGCAGGCTCAGCTTTTGGTTTTAAAGAAGAGTTTGAAACTGAATGCTGTCGACACAGTCGTTCTTGTCTTGCAGAAGTCATCCAAGACACTCATTTATAGATGCCGTTAGCCTCCTTTGGAGAGACTAAAGAGGTAAGTGAATAGCGAGCTGCGATCCACTTTGATTTGGAATGAAAAAGACTTGGGCCGTGTCTGAGTTTTGACCGATATTCCAAACCAACACCGGAATAGCAATACTGGCTGTGAGGCCGATCATGTTGTTGGTGAAGAGCTGCTGCCTTGAGACGTTCTCGTTTTTCCATGCGAAAAAGTTAAGAATTGAAAGGGCAGCAAAGCTGCCTTGCATGATGATTCCAGGCCAACGGTTCCAGGAAGGAGGATGATTGGAGTGCGGTGATTCGGCAGATGCGATAGCAGGAAGAAGGTAGAGCGCTCCGATGTAGTTGTTCCCGCCCTCCATTGTCGAGAGGCCATAGATGCCGCCAACAGTGATGGCCCCCAGCATGAGGCCGAACGTCCATTGAAATCTCGACCGCTCCTGAGCTGCAGCGGGAGTTTGGACGACGTCAGCGACGCCGAGAGTGGGAGTAAAGCCGACCGAAAAAATGAGGGCGAAGACTGAGAGTCTTCGCGTCAGATTTTTCATCACGGGTTTGATCACTTCGGATTGTAACCTGCGTACGCGGCGATTCCTGTGATGTGCTCACCAAGAATCAAGCGATGGATATCGTCGGTGCCTTCGTAAGTGATAACGCTTTCGAGGTTCATCATGTGGCGACCGCAGCTGTATTCAAGTGTGATACCGCTTCCGCCCAAGATATCGCGAGCAACGCGTGCGCAGTCGAGTGCCATGGCGACGTTGTTCATCTTGGCGAGCGAAACCTGCTGGATCGTTGCGCGCCCTTCGTCTTTCAGGCGGCCAAGGCGCCAAGCGAGAAGCTGCGCTTTGGTGATCTCTTGATGCATCTTCACGAGCTTTGCTTGTACGAGCTGGAAGCCGGCGATGGGGCGATCAAACTGAATGCGCGATTTTGCATAGTTGAGCGCCTCAGTGAAGCACGCTTGGGCTGCGCCGATAACGCCCCATGAAATACCGTAGCGCGCTTGAAAGAGGCAGCCGATTGGGCCGCGAAGGCCGGTGATCTCGAGGCGGTTCTTTGCGGGAACGCGGACATCTTCGAGAACAAGTTCGCTGGTGTTCGAAGCGCGAAGCGAGAACTTGCGTTCGATCTCTGGCGCCTTGTAGCCGTGTTCGCGCTCGACGATGAAGCCGCCGATTTTACCACCCTCGTCGGGCATCTTCGCCCAGACAATGGCAAGGCCCGAGATGGCACCGTTGGTGATCCACATCTTGTTGCCGTTGATGACGTAGGAGTTTCCGTCTTTGCGAGCCGTCGTCAACATGCCGCCAGGATTTGAACCAAAGTCAGGTTCAGTCAAACCGAAGCAACCGATGATTTCGCCACTTGCCATCTTGGGAAGGAAGCGCTGTTTCTGTTCTTCTGTGCCGTAGGCATTGATCGCGTGCATGGCAAGTGCACCTTGCACTGAGACGAAAGAGCGAAGGCCGGAGTCGGCGCGTTCGATTTCAGTCATGATGAGGCCGTATGCAGTCGAGCTAAGGCCTGCGCAGCCGTAGCCTTTAATTGTCGCGCCGAAAATTCCGAGCTCCGCCATCGGCTTAGTGAGATGAGCTGGGAAGTGTCCCTTCTCAAACCAGTCTGAGATATTGGGCATGATCTCGCGGTCGACGAACTGGCGAACGGAGTCGCGCACCATGCGTTCGTCTTCAGTCAGCAATTCGTCGATTTGATAAAAGTCCTCGAGATGATTCATACCCATTCCCCTTTTTCCCTACCGCGTTTTGCGCGGACTCTTAGATCAGCCCCTGGTTGACCGAGATCGTTTGGCCGGTGATTCCCGCGCCCAGTGGGCTCGCAAGAAAGGCGACTAAATTGGACACTCGATCCGGTTCAATCATTGTCGCCCGTGGGAACGATTGACGCAACGCCTGAAGCGCCTCGTTGATCGAGGTTTGCGAGGTTGCGGCGCCGATGCCCCGCGTTCCAGGCGCGCCCGGGGGAGAACTCTGTTGAATCAGGAACTCTTCGCTGATGCCGAGCGCGACCACGTTGACGGTGACGTTGTTGGATGCGACCTCGCGCGCCAGGACTCGAGTAAAATCTGGAAGCCCGCCACGCGTAGCAGCAAGGATCCCATTTTTCTCAAGTCCTAGTCGAACAACGTCGTGCTGGAGGTAAATCACGCGGCCCCGTTTGCGTCCTTCGAGGAACTTGAGCACGGCGTGGGTCATCATGAGTGGCGAGCGCAGATTGACGTCCATCATGCGGTCGAGATCTTCGAGTGATTGTGGATCGCGAAACTCACGAACGTCCGAGGTCATAAGGCCATCGATGTAGATGTCGAGGCCGCCAAATGATTCGGCGGCCCGGCTGGCCGCATCCTGTACGTGATGCGACTTTGAGAGATCAGCTTGGATCGCGACGGCGCGGCCGTGGCGCTCATGAATCTCGCGATTGTTCATGAGCTGTTCGGCAAATCGTGACGAGCGTTCGATATTGCGATCGACAAGAGCCACGTTACAGCCGAGTGACGTGAGTTTAGTCGCGATCGACTGATTGATCGTCGTGCAGGGCCCGGTGAGGAGCGCCGTTCGTTCGTTCAGTTTAAAGCTTGCGTCGAGTTCAGCCATGGTACTCCTTAGATTCGCTCAACGATGATCGCGATACCTTGTCCACCGCCAATGCAGGCCGAGCCGACGGCATAGCGCGCTTGGCGGCGTTCGAGTTCGTACATCAAGTGATTCATGATGCGCGTGCCACTGGCACCAAGTGGGTGGCCGATGGCGATTGCGCCGCCATTGACGTTGGTGCGATTGCGATCGAGACCAAGTTCTTTTTCAACGGCAAGGTATTGAGCAGCAAAGGCCTCGTTGACTTCGATCAGGTCCATGTCTTTGAGAGAGAGGTTGGCCTTGGCGAGCGCCTTGCGAATTGCGCCGGCGGGGCCGATGCCCATGATTTTTGGATCACAGCCAACGGACGCCCACGACACGAGGCGAACCAGTGGTTTCAAGCCTCGGCGCTTTGCCTCATCTGCCGTCATCAACACAGTTGTCGCCGCTCCATCGACGATTCCACTGGCTGTTGCCGCCGTGACAGTTCCGCCCGGTTTGAAAATCGCCTTCATGGCTTTGAGTTTTTCGAGGGTGACTTCGGGCTTTGGATGTTCGTCTTTGTCGATAACGACAGAGCCTTTGCGGCCTTCAACTGTCACTGTGGTCATTTCGGATTTGAACACGCCCTTGGCGAGCGCTTCGGCGCAGCGCTTTTGCGAGAGTAGCGAGTATTCATCGCAAGCATCGCGCGAAATCGAGTATTTTTCAGCGAGGTTTTCGGCCGTGATGGCCATTGGAGTTCCGGCATAAGCGTCGGTGAGGGCGCTGGTCATGTAGTCTTCGACGGGGACGTTGCCCATGCGAAATCCATCAAAGCGCGCGCCGCGAAGGACGTAGGGAACTTGCGACATCTGCTCGACGCCGCCAGCGAGAATCACGTTGGCTTCGCCGGTGAGAATCATTTCACTTGCTGTGACCCAAGATTGAAAGCCCGATCCGCAGAGGCGATTCAGTCCGAGGGCGCCGTTTTCGACCGGCACACCGAGGTGTAGACCAACATGGCGTGGGACATAGGCCGCATCGGCGCCGCTTTGAACAACGTTTCCAAGAACGACGTGGTCGATGTCTTTTGCATCGACGCGCGCTTGTTCGAGAGTGGCGCGTCCCGCCGCAACCGTGAGCGCGGTGGCTCCGACGTCTTTGAGTCCTCCGCCAAAGGATCCGAAGGGTGTTCTTTTTCCAGCGACAGCGACAATTGATGTGTTGGCCATAATCAGCTCCGATATGAGTACTTTTAAGAGCTAACAGGGTAGAGCTCGGCTCTTCGTTTGTGAATCACTAGTGAAGCACAATGATGCGTCTCGACACTCACTGACAGCCGAAGCGAGAAGCACGAAATTGGGTCTCATGAGTCAAAGCTGTCGCGTTCTGGTTATTGGTCAAGGTGGTCGCGAGCACGCCATTGTGCGCCAACTGCTTCTGGGGCGAGATGCCCCTGAGGTTTTTGTTTGGCCTGGGAGCGACGGAATGTTCGAGGCGACCGCGGGCCTGCGTCATGCTGCGGCGCAAAGACTTGTTGGTGCGTCGCTGATCGACGCTGTGCTGGAGCAGAAAATCGATCTCGTGGTGATCGGTCCCGAACAACCGCTCGCGGATGGAATCGCCGATCAGTTGCGGGCCAAGGGTGTTCTCGTTTTTGGCCCCTCAAAAGACGGCGCTAGGCTTGAGTCGAGTAAGATTTATGCCAAAGAAATCATGCAGGCGGCCGGCGTTTTAACCGCGCGATCGTTTGTGGTGGATTCGGTCGAAAGAACTTTGGCTTCGGCGCGTGAATTTAAGCCGCCCTATGTTTTAAAAGCCGACGGTTTAGCAGCGGGCAAAGGGGTGTTCATCGAAAAGACGCTTGCTGGCCTTGAGCAGGCCGCTCGCGCACTTTTTGAGCAGCGGGTTTTGGGCGATGCTGGAGCACGAGCTCTTCTTGAGGAATTCTCACCAGGATACGAAGTCAGTCACTTGGTGTTAACAAATGGCAAAACAGCTGTGGCTCTGCCGCCCGCGAGAGATCACAAACGTCTTTTAGACGGTGATCAGGGTCCCAATACGGGAGGCATGGGCGTTGTCGCGCCGGTGTCCCTGCCAGAGGGGCTACTTGAAAAAATCGAACGCGATATCGTGGCTCCTGTTGTGAGTGAGCTGGATCGCCGTGGGATTCTATTTCGTGGCGTTCTTTATTTTGGGCTCATGATCACGAGTGATGGGCCGAGCGTGCTTGAGTTCAATACACGTTTTGGCGATCCCGAAGCGCAGGCGCTCATGCCCTTACTCGATGAAGGCCGTGGACCGACGTGGACCGAGGCCTTTATGGCGATTGCGCAAGGTGAAGTACCCCGGCTCGTGTGGAACGAGCGGCGTAAAGTGGCTTGCGTGGTGATGGCTGCTGAGGGCTATCCAGATTCGCCGCTGAAGGGCGTGGCGATACCGAAGCTGAAAGAATTGAATCAGACAACAGCGTCTTACGTTTTGCACGCCGGCACCGAAAAGCGCGGTGGCGAGTATGTGACAAACGGAGGCCGTGTGTTGAACGCTGTCGGTGTTTCAGAACGGAGTTTAGATGATGCACTGGCGCGTGCTTACGATGCCGCGGAATCGGTACGCTGGGCAGGCTGTCAGCTCCGAAAGGATATTGGACGCACCGTATGATGCTCAACGCGGCCGATGTGAAGCAACTGGAAATGGTATCCACGCTGAAGGGAGTGGTGTCGATTCTGGGGGCGTGGCTCGCGATCGTCTGCGCTGTGGCGGCGGCACTTCTGTTTCCTTGGATCTACCCATTCGCAGTTTTGGTGATTGCCAATCGCATTATGGCTCTCGGACTGTTGGCTCATGAAGGCATTCACGGCCTGCTTTCGCCTTCGGCCCGATTGAATGATATTCTGGCGCGTTACTTCTGTGCGATACCGACTTTTATTTCGCTATCAAAGTGGCGTCTTCGGCATCTGGTTCATCACCGGTTTGTCGGTACAAGCGCAGACTACGACGCCTATCTTTATACCTACTTTCCTCTCTCATTTTCGACTTTTTTAAAGCAGTTTTTGTCGGGACAGATCTTTCTCGGGCACCTGCTTTACTTTACCGATCTTGATCAAGTGATCAAGATCAGGGGAGTGCCAACGGCTCCGGTGTTGAAAAGCAAGGACACCGACACGCTTTCATTTTTAATTTTTCTGGGCGGCGTGATGTTGCTGCTGTTTTTAGCCGGATGGTGGGTTGAGTTTTTTATGCTCTGGATCGTGCCTTACTTGCTTTGCCAGCCAATGACTCTTCTTTACAACTGTCTTGAGCACTCTGGCGTCTATCTCGATGCAGATGAGAACCGTCGAAGTCGTACCATCACGGGGCCGTCGTGGCTTATCGGTCTTTTTTTGCCACTGAATGTTAATTTTCATGGTGAGCATCATTTGTTTCCGAAAGTTCCACAGTACAATTTGCCGCATATGCATCGTTTAGTTTTGGCGGAGAATTCCAATGTTCTTTTTTACCAGAGCTTTGTCGATACAATGAAAGCGGTTATCTTAAAGTGAATGGTCTCTTTCAGCTTGGAGCGATTTTGTGAGCCTATCGGGCGAGATTGACAGAATTCTTTCTCATAGGGGTGATCAGATCGCGGTACAAGATCGAGAGCGAGCGCTGCGCTTTTTCGATGTTCGTGAGCAGATTGACAGTCTCGCGTCGAACCTGGCGAGGCTCAGGCCGTCGGCCGGTGGAGTGGTCACCATTCATGTTCCGAAGTCAGTTGATGAGTACGTCGTCACGCTCGCGCTGATGTATTCCGGTCTTCCGGGTTTGACCATTGCGCCAGATGTTTCAACCCGACAGATCGAGACAATTCGAGAGCTGTACCCGGTCGCTCTGCATCTTGTGCATCGGGAGTTTACTGATCTTTACCGAGGCTGTGTTGAGATTGAACGAACCGGCAGTCTCGTTGTGTTCGCCGGAAATGCCGAGCTTGGGTTGGCTCCGCTGCCGACAAACTGCGCTTGGACACTTCTGACATCGGGATCGACGGGAGCGCCAAAGCTCGTGATGATTGACGAGTCAAACCTGCTCGAGCGAGCTCGAGGCGAGGTGCGAGACTTTGGTCTTCGCGATGGCGACAGCATTGCCTGCTTTCTTAACTCGTCACATGACTTGGGACTGAATCAAATTTTGAGCGCCTTTTTTGCCGGCGCCAAGCTGATGATGCATAAGCTCATATTCATGATCGACTTTGTGCGGCTACTGGCCGAGCGTGAAGTCGCCGGCTTCACCGCTGTTCCCAGCTTTTGGCATCTGATGATTGGAGCCAGGGTTTTACCGCTTCAGCTTCCTCAATTGCGTTACGTCACGGTGTCTGGGGGCGGAATAGATGCCAAGACTTGGGATTGGTTGCGACAGGCGTTACCGCACGTTGATATTATTCGTACCTACGGACAGACCGAGACATTTCGTTCGCTTCTGCGACATGGTGATCCTGCTGATGGTGCCGAGTATGTCGATTCCATTGGCTTTCCTCTTGATGGCGTTCAGTTGACGTTGAGCGAGAGCGGAGAGTTGCGTCATCGGGGGGCGGGAACAATGCTGGGTTACTATGGGGCGAGTCCGGTTGCTCCTGAGCAAGGCGTTGCGACCGGAGATGTTTTCACATTTGACCCTGTGCTTGGATATCGCTTTCAGGGGCGCCGTGATGAAATGTTGAAGATCAATGGCCATCGCGTTTACCCAACTGAACTCGAGCGCGTTTTCATGGAGCATCCATCTGTTCGAGAGGTCATGGTTTCAGTGGTCAGTGCTGCGGCCGGCTCCATAGAAGACGGTGGTGTCGCTGTTGACTTACTTTTTGCGGTCGTTGCGTTGGAGAACCAACAGTCGGTCTCCTCGTCAACATTGCAGAATTTTGTCGCGACTCGTGTCCCCCGAGGTCTCGTGCCAAATCATGTGATTGTGAGAGAGCGATTGCCCAAGACGTCGAGCGGAAAAATTGATCGCGTTCAGATCGCGCGAGAGGTTCAAAGCTTTCTCTTCAGGAAAACCAAGGTATAGGGACTAGGGCAGTTTTCGATCTGCCCTAGGATCTCGACCTCGGGATCGGTTTTCGCTAGGTAGTTGATGGCATCATAGAATTCATAGCTTGTCGCCAGCAGGTACTCGCAATCATTGGCCTTGGCGAAAGCGAAGACTTGTTCACGAAGCGAAACGCCGACACCGGATCTCTGAAACTCAGGGTTGACCCACGCCGATTCGATGTAAAGTACCTTCATTTGCAACTTAGCAAGCAGTCCGCCTACAATGCCGCCATCGGCTCCTCGTGCGACGAAGCTCACTTGTCGAGGAGTACCAACGGTTTTCGAGCCAATTTTTTTTGCAGCGTGTAGCCAGACCTGCATGGTGTGCATCGCAATGTCTTCACGTGTGGGATCCAGAACTGTGTCAACGATGAACGGAGCATTTGTCATGGATGCACGCCTTTCTTCTTTTCGATAAAAGCGACAATGTGATTGATCGATTTGAAATTGCCGCCGATGAGATCGCCTGAGTTCACTTGAATGTCGAACTCGTTTTCAAGGAAGATCACAAGATTGATGGCATTGATCGACTCTATGATTCCGCGTTCAATGAGATCTGTGTCGTCATTGAGCTCGCGATTTGCCCATTCGCCTCGCGACATCTGCGGCAGACTCTTTAGATATGTGCGAACGCGTTCTTTCATTTTAATGGAACCTTCATATCAGCTGTCGTATCAGTTTTAACCTGTCGTCTGCTCCGTAGCGCGTCGAGGAAGCTTTCATAGCGATCTTGATATTTTGGATCGTTTGCGACCAGCGCCATGGCCGAAGCCAGTCTGTATTGCGGGACAAAAGGATACAAGTGGTGTTCAAGATGAAATCGAACATTCACCGGCATAATGAGCGGCATGCTCCAAAGCGGCGAGTTGATGGTTCGGGAGCGGCGTTCAAATTGTGGATCGTTGAAGACCGTGCCGTGTTGAAGATGGCTCCAGATCGGAAAATAGAACTGCACCAAGAAGTGAGGGATGACCCAATAGAGTGCGAAATCTTTCTCGAGATCGAGGGCGACGATGGCGAAGGCGCAGACTACATAAAAGAGAAGATACGAAACTGCATCGCTCTTTGCGAAGCCGAGGGCTTGTTGATCTTTTGTCGAAAGTCGGGCGAGCGTTGAGTGAAATGGGACCTCTATACCGAACCAGTGCAGCAGTCGATGCACTGGTGTGAAGTAGATCATGAGGATGAATGAAACTCGGCCCGAGAAGAATAGTCTCAAAAAACTTGGCCACGTTTTAAACAGTTCTGTGTAAATGGGGAGATCAGGATCAAGTCCAGAACCAAGAAATCGATGGTGGAGCAGGTGTTTTGAGCGCCACAATTGAAATGAAATTCCCAATGGAAAAGCGCAGAGATAACGTCCGACAATATCGTTCAAGCGGCGATGTGGAGTCAGGAGAGAGTGGACGGCTTCGTGTGAAAGTAGAAACAGCGCAAAGATGCGATTTGCGATGAGAAGAATGGCGAGTGGATAGAGTTCGGAAAAGTATTTCGCGGCGGCAATGGCTCCCGCGATGCTCATCCAGCTCAGAAAACAAGGAGTCAATCCGCGAAAGGACGAAAGAGTCCGAAGCTGCTCGAGCGAGCTATGAATGACCTTTCGATCGGAGTTTTCCATTTTAAAGAATGCTATTCCTCGGCAAAATGTGAGTCAATATCATCGGTCGCCTGTGTTAGAGCTCAACCTGAAGTGATTTGGACGCCATGGACTATTTTGAAATCAACTTTTATGCGTTGGTCGCTCTTGTCGCCGTTGGCAATTTTGCTTTGGCGAAAACGGTTGAGCTGCGTCGTATGTGGTTGGTTGCTGGAAGTGTGGTTTTTCTCGCTTCGTGGAACTGGCCGTCGGCACTGACTGCGGCGCTGAACTCAGTTTTTGTATTTGGGATTGGAAAGACCTTTCTCAACGGGAGTCATGCGAAGATCAAACTGGCCGCGGGGGTCGCATCGCAGATTTTGTTTCTCATTTTGGTTCGAGTTTTGGTTCCATCCAATGTTGAGGCCGGATATACAGCCAAGTTTATATCGTTCACCTATCTCATTGGCGCATCCTACATTGTTCTTCAGCATATTTCTTACCTTGTGGACGTCTATCGGCAGTTGATACCCGTTGAGAGTTCATTGTCGCGATTCTTGTTGTACTCGTTGTACTTTCCAAAAGTTTTAGTCGGGCCAATTGAAGGTTACGCGGAGTTTCAAGCACGAGTCGAGCGACCGGTGCTTGAGATCCAGTTTGTTCGAGCGACCTTCTGGATCGCGCTTGGTGCTTTTAAGGGTCTGGTGATTGCCAATCGTGCCCTTGAGTTTTACTCGCTAGCGAGTTCGGGCTACGATGCAGCGTCAAAGCCCTTCTTGTTCTTCTGGATGACGGCACTGATGACCACGGTCACGATCTACTGTGACTTCTCGGCACTCGTCGATATTGGGCGAGGAGTTTCGCTGTTTTTTGGAATTGAGCTGACGCCTAATTTTAATCAACCATACTTTGCGACGAGTCCGATTGATTACTGGCGTCGATGGCATATCACGCTTGGTAGTTGGATGAAGAAGTATGTCTTCTTCCCGGTGCTTCTGATGATGCGCCGGGCTCGCTTTGGGGCATCGATTTCAACGCCAATGTCGATGAACGCTGCGACGTCGATAGCAATCGCGGCGACGATGCTTGTCGTGGCAGCGTGGCATGGGTTCTATGCTGAAATTTTCGTGTGGGCTCTTTCGTGGGCAGCGCTTCAGAGTCTTCAGGTCTTTCTGGTGTCGCATTTTGGTCATCGATTTAAATTTGAATCACTTCCGGGCCGAATTTTTACGGGACTATTGACCTTTCATGCCAGTGCTCTGATTGGGCTCTACACTTTCCATCTGCTGTTCTTTAAACGTGAAATGCCCGGGCTCTCTGCTTTCACCGACGCCCATACGAATCAGGCGATCGTCGAGTATCGGCTGCTTGGTCTGTTTGTTCTACTGATGATCGTCATTGAAACTTACGAGAAAAAGAATCCATCAAATCAGTTTTATTTCGTGATGGCGCTGCTACTGAGTCTTTTGGTTTCAATGTACATGACGGGATCGTCATATCTGTTTTACTATATGCGGTTGTAGGTTGTTTGAGAGGCGGTCATTGTGACGGCAGCACCAGGGCGAGCACAGTCTGCACTAGGTTACCTAGTTCTCGATTGGTTGCTGATCGTCGGCGTATTCGTTGCCTTGCGCTTGTTTCCCAGCGCGATCGTTTTTTTTCTGGCAATTCCAGTTCTTGCCAGTCGCCAGCATGCGCTCGCGGTACTGATGCACGAGGCTTATCACGGCAATCTTGGGGGGCAGAGGGAGCGTAGCACTTTTTTGGGCCGTTGGCTTTGTGCTTTCCCACTTGCGATTTCGTACGATGCGTCTCGTGAGTACCATTTGCTCCATCATAAGCATCTCAACACAGCGCTCGAC
>JAEUWE010000085.1 GCA_016791465.1 Pseudobdellovibrionaceae bacterium | reverse complement strand
TGTGGCCGCGTTGACGCAGATGGCGAAACAGCTCATTGGTCTGGGGCGCGAGGGCCGAGTGCCGGCAAGCCTCGCGGACTGGGAGCGAATCAAGCTCGATGATCTGCGGGATCGATCGGAACGACTGGGAGCGCGATCTTGGCGCTATCCCACGTACTGAACTTCACTCGAGACCAAGCTGACAATCTAAAGTGTAGACCGTGGCGCTGGTGTTGGATGCCTCTTCGAGCCAAAGATGGAGTGTGTCATCGGCATTGACGGCGCCGTAGTGACTGGGACCTGGTTGATTGATTCGCATCCAGAGTCGGCCTTCGATTTTTCCTGCCGGAGTAAAGCTCACCGAATAATAGATTGGGTAAATGGCGTCCGACAGCGTAACTGCTGTTCCGTTATTTGGGCTCGATTGCTTTGATATCACTTTGCGCGTCTCGAGTTGGTATTGGCCATCGGAGTCAAAAGTGTAGGTCGACTCGTTGAGCTCGCAGCTAGCGATGTCTGCCGCCATTGCGGTCGGGCCAAGAAGCATCACTGTCGCGACAACGGCGAGAATCTGAGATTTTATAGGAAAGAAGTTCATAGCGTTCCCCCTTGTGGTTCTGACCAGGACGGTTTTGGCACAAAAGTGTCGAGATTGTGATCTGTTTTATTGGCGACGCAGGTTTGAATTGGGTATTCGTCATCGCCGTAGCAACTGGCAATGAAGACAAGCGCGGAGAAAACATGAAAAAGATTGTGATTATTTTCGCAAGCCTCAGTGTGTGGGGTGCTGCGCCAATGGCGTCGGCCGGAGAGCTAAAAGGGAGCTTTTTGACTTCGCCGATGCGCTCCGAAGCCTGTGATTCTTTTATTGGATTTGCGACACAGGGACAGATCGACCCGCGTTACGTGAATGGCGATCGTGAAAGTTTAGAGCCATTTCATACAGACAGTCTTGTCGTTATCAAAAATGGTCAGGTTGTTCTGGAGTGGTACGACGGAGTAAAGGGGCCAGGGAGTTCACATGTTTTATGGTCGGCGTCGAAAATGATCACGGCGACGTTGATTGGGAGAACGATCCAAGATGGCTTTTCGTATCAAGGGCATCCCGTGACACTTGAGACGAAGCTGAGCTTGTTTTATCCCAATCCTGGTTTTCTAGAAAAATACCCTGAGCGACGAGCGCAGTATGAGCGAATCACGCTTGGCCATTTGGTGGAAATGTCGGCCGGCTTTGATTGGCGTGAGTTTTATGATGATGACATGAGTAACTCGTCGTTTCTGCCCATGCTCTATATGAAAGGGCAAAGGGATATGCCAGGCTTCGCGCTTTCGCAGAAGCTGAGCGTCCAAGGTCCTGGCGAGCAGTGGAATTACAGTGGCGGAAATGCCAACATTTTGATGGGCATTCTTGGAAAAATTCATGGTGCCAGTGGTGGCATCGAGGGGCGAAGCGAGTTTCCAAAAAAACTCTTGTTTGACGAATTGGGTCTCGAGGGTGCCCGTGTTGAGCAGGATGGCAGCGGAAACTTTGTCGGGTCGTCTTACGTGTATATGACGACTCGAGATATGGCGAAAGTCGGGCAGCTCTATCTTCAAGGTGGGGTTTGGAATGGGAAACGTCTGCTTCCAGAAGGATGGACAGATGAGGCGCAGGAGCTGGTTCCGACCGTGTTTAAAAAAGCAACGACGGTCGACTATATCACCAAGCTAGGAGCGCCGAGCCGACGAATATTTTGGCTCAATCGCGATATCCATCGCGAAGATGGAAAGCTCCGCGACGAGCAGGGCCAGAAGGTTCTTTATCCACGAGAAATGCCTGAGGCGCCGAGTGACCTTTACTTTGCGGCAGGGCACTATGGTCAGCTGATTGCCATTGTGCCGTCACAGAACTTGATTATTGCGCGAACGGGTTACGATACCAAGTATTGGGATCATATCCAGCCGCTAACGGTAAAAGCGCTGTCGTGCCTGGTTGACGGTTATAAACCAAACCCGGTGAAAACACTGGTGCCACCCAGTGCGGGTCCAAAAAAGAGCACGCTTCGCTCGATGTTTGATTTTGTTCGTTCAATTCCGGATCTTTTGACGACGCTGAATTACTCCAAGGTGACGGGACTTGCAGCGAGTTCAATTGCAAAAGAAATGTGCTCGTTTTCTTATGTGTCGGGGGCGGATGCGGTCATTCCGGAGCGAAAACGCAAAGAGGCTTACTTTGAGCGGTCGGGAATGCCGAGCTTTGCGCTGTCGATGATGACAGGGGATCTTGAATTTGATGTCGACGATGCGGAGAAGCGGATCACCGTTCGTCAGTACAATAAGGTGTCAGTTGCACGAGGTTCGATGACTGTAAAGAAGCTCGTACGTGAAGTCCGCGCTGAATTGAGTTCTGATCCGCGTGCTGGTTGTCGGTTGCTGTAGTCGTGATACGCTTTAGTCTGGAGTGAAGCTCTTTAGCTGTTCGAGGAGCTTCATTTTCACGGGGATTTCCTCTAGAAGGCTGTCGAGCGCACGCTTGGCGACGGGGTTGCTGCGATGATGTCGCTCGGCCAGAATCATCTCATTTTTTAAGGTGTGCTCAAAACCGATAAACTCGGTTGCCCGAACCTTGTAGCCGTGGGCCTCGAGGACGAGGCAGCGAATAACGTTGGTGAGGTGTGAGCCGAACTCCCGGCGGTGGATGCCTTGGGCCCAGAGCGGCTTCAGTGTTCCTGAAGAGAGCGACTCGAGCGATCGGGCGACTTCGGCCTGACAGCAGGGAACAAGCGCGATGACCTTCGCATCTTTCTTTAGACCTAAGAGAATGGCGTCGTCGGTTGCGGTGTCACAGGCATGGAGCGCTGTGACCACATCCACCGTGGGCGGAAGCTGATTGTGGCTATCAGAGATCGAGCTCTGGATGAATTGAATTCGGTCAAACTTTGAGGCTCGAGCAATCGCCTGACAAGTGGTGATGAGCTCATGCCGAGACTCGACAGCCAGCAGAGACATGTCTTCGTGATTGCGAAGTAAAAGGTCGTAGAGAATAAACCCAAGATAAGATTTGCCCGCTCCCAGGTCGACGATCGTTTTATGGGCTTCAAGCTTTGGGGTGATGAGCTGCGCGAGATGCAGGACCTGTTTGAGCTTGCGCTTGGAGTCCTGGTTGAGTTTGCCATCCCGAGTTAGAATATGCAGAGCTTTGAGGAGTTCTTCGGATTTACCAGGGTAAATTTCGCGCCATTGGTCTTTCATTGCATCCTTGTATCAGATTGGGGCAGTAGCTCAAGACGTTCGGCCTTAAGACTGAGGGCTAGTCGGCCGATGAGGAAAGCGTGGAATTTATTTCGCTGTTCATCCTCCTCCCGATGTTTCTTTCCTCGTCCCCAGAGCCCGTACGGGAACCAATGGCGCTTCCAAGCAGTGTGCCTCGGGTCGAGGTGGCCACGAGCGAGATGCGAATTGAGCCGCCCTTGGATCGCTCATTGGCGATGACGGTTTTTGAGTACCCGGCCTCTGCTGGAGGTCGAGCTCCTGCGTCAGTTGGCGAGCGTCGAATCGATGTTGTTGTCGAGGCCCCGTAGGCGTTAATCTGGGTCAATGCGCTACGTCCTCTTCTTGACGGTTTTACTGCCCCACATGGCATCGGCTTTACATCTGTCGCCAATGGAGCGCGAGCTTGTGATTTCTAAGTCACGGCCGACGGAGGAAATCCGGCTGTATCTTCAAAATATGGAGTCAGAATCCAAGAGCTATAAAATTGAAATTTTAAAGCGACGCGAGGATGAGCGCGGTGTTGAGCACCGAAGCAAGACGTCGGAATTGAAGTTGGATGCGGGGCCGGCGTCGTTGAGCCCGTCAAGTCTCGGTCCTGGTGAAACGCGTGAATTGATTTTGCGCTATACCGGCAGTCGAGAAATCCCGTCTGAGCAGGCGTATCGTCTGATTGTAACTGAGACAAAGGGTGCGCTTCGTATGAAGATTGTATCCTCCATCTATGTACGACCGGAGCTGGCAAAGCCTGATCTGCAGGCTGAAGGCAGTGTCCGACGACTGGCTGCAGATCGATTTCAAGTCGTGCTTCATAATAAAGGAACGGCTCATCAGCGTCTGGATGGCTATGCGCCAGTCCTTCGATTCTCTGAAACGACTGTTCGATTGAAACCCGAAACACTGTCGGCTTGGGACAAAGAAAACATATTGTCGGGAATGAAGCGTGTTCTCACGCTTGACGCCGAGACCCCGGTTCCGCCGGATGCGATACTCACGTTCGCTCTTGTTCGTCGTTAGCGTTTGGACTTTCGCTTCACTTCGAGGTCAAAGTCATAGCCGATTCCGGGCTGTGCTCCAGGTGATTTTGGGTAAGTGATCGACCGTCCGCGGAGCTTTGTGCCATCTGTAAAATCAATGACGGTGTATTGGAACACAAGATCTTTGCCTCGAATCTGGCGTGGATTGGGTGCCTTGTCCCATCCTGACGGGTGGGTCTTGGAGTGAACGGCACTTGAGGTGATTTCGAAGGTTTCGTAACCAAGAGCGCGAGGTTCGATTCTCATGACTTCACTTAAGTGGCGGTCGCCAGAGATGAAGACGACAGGATCGACGAAGTGCTTGAGGCGTGCGAGGAACTTTTCAAGACTCTTTGGATGATTTCGTTCGTACGACTCAAAGCGGTGGTAGCCACCGAACCACTGATCGCCGCTAACTAAAAGCGTGAGAGCGGTGGGGTCTTTTTGGGAAAAGAGCCAATCTTCTTGTTCAGCGCCGAAATGCGTTTGTTCATCGGGCTTACTTTGGCTTTCCACAGTTGGCGAGCGGAAGCTTCGATCGTCGAGCAGGGCAATGCGAAGGCCGAAGGCTTTCAGCATCGAGCTTGCGCCAGGCCCGGCTTGAAACTCTGGAATTTTCTGAGTGGTTTGAGGGAAGAAGCTTTGCAGAACCTTGAGCGACTCGACTCGGTAAGGATTGGTGCGGTCGCCGTCGTTGGCGCCGTAGTCGTGGTCGTCCCAGACCGCGAGAATGGGTTTCAGGTGTTTAAACTTGTAGAGGTGAAGGAGGCTAAATGTTTCGGCATACCGTTGCCATAGACCTTCGCCATTTTGCGGTCCGACGTAGCGTCCCAGGACGGTGTCGGCGTAGACGTTGTCGCCGATGAGTAAAATGAGATCGGGATTTTCTGTTTCGACGCTTTTCCACATGATGGCCTGTTCATTGCGATAGGCATCAGAGAGACAGCTTGCGATTGCGATCCGCGCATTTTTCTTATTGAGATTGGTGGTTGCAAAGGTTCGACGGTCGACTGTTTTTCCAAATGAGTTAACGGCTTCGAGAACGTAGCGATGGTTGGGCTTCAGGTCCTCGATGAGCATCTGGTGGACAGCGGTTGTTGAGCGATCGGAGAGGATTTTCTTCTGGGCGACGATGGGGCGGATG
>JAEUWE010000052.1 GCA_016791465.1 Pseudobdellovibrionaceae bacterium | reverse complement strand
AACCGGCATGCTTTAAGAGGAATACTGGTCGCGCCGCTCCAGGAAGAACTGCAATTCCCGACGGCGCAAGCTCGATCCACTCGTCGCGCGCTGGCCCCGAATCGACCGACGACACTGAAGCTATCGCCTTCGGTGCGATCTTCTTTCGTCCTGAACCTTGCGGCGCCGGCTTCATAAATTCAATGTCCCATTGTGCACGGTCGACGCGGCGGACCCCGTGACGAGCTCACATCGCAACACGCTCGGAAACGCCTTCAACACCTTCACTGGAACCGTCTGACCAATCAGCGACTCAGGAGCGTAGCAGTACACGAGTTTATTGTGCGTCGTGCGTCCTTGTATCTGCCCTTCGACATCGGACTTTGCCTCAAACAATGTGTCGTAGACTTGGCCATCATAGGGCTTCGCCAACTCAAAGCTGATCTCGCGCTGGGTCTTGAGCAGTAAATCAAGTCGACGCGACTTTTCATCTTCTGGAATCTGGTCATCAAACCGTGCCGCCTTCGTGAACGGTCGCGGACTGTACTTAAAGGCGTAGATGTTGTCATAGCGAACTTGCTCAATCAGCGAGTACGTATCTTCAAACTGCGCTTCCGTTTCACCCGGAAAGCCAACAATGAGATCCGTCGACAACACCACACCAGGAATCCCGTCGCGAATCATTTTTACTTTATCAAGGTACTCTTCTCGCGAGTATCCGCGATTCATCCGCTTTAGAACTTCCGTGTTTCCACTCTGTGCAGGCAAATGAATGTAGTCGCAGATCTTACTGCGGTACTTTTGTGAGATATCGACCAGCTCCTGATTGAAATCTTTTGGATGCGAAGTCGTATAACGAATCCGAGCAATATCCGTGTCTTCGGCGAGCGCTTTGAGTAGCTGACCAAAGTCCGCCCCGCACTCGCTCTCATAGGAATTCACGTTCTGCCCGAGCAACGTGACTTCCTTCACCCCTCGCGCCACCAGGCTCTTGATATCCGTTAAAAGCTCTTTGAGATTTCGACTGCGCTCCCGCCCACGCGTAAAAGGCACAACACAGAAGGTACAGAAATTATCGCAACCCTTCATGATGTTCACAAACGCGGTGACTCCGGGGTTCCGCACCATCGTCTCAATCGAGTATGGCTTCTCATTTTCAAATCGCGCCGCCACTTGGCGCTCGCCCGTGTCATAGCACTTGGCGACAAGCTCCGGCAGCTGATCGATCGCATCCGTTCCAAAGACAAAATCAAGGAGAGGAATGTCTTTGAGGAGCTTTTGCTTCTCCTGCTGAGCAACGCAGCCTCCGACACCAATCCTTAGATCCGGATTTTTCGCCTTCAACTCCCGATAAATCCCCACTTCGGAATGAACCTTGTGGACCGGCTTCTCACGCACCGAGCAAGAGTTGATAATGATCAGCGAGGCCTTTTCTGGCGACTCAACGGGAATAAAATTCACCATTTCGAGCAACGCCATCATGCGCTCAGTGTCGTTAGAATTCATCTGGCAGCCGTAGGTTGAAATATAAACGCCCCGGCCACGTCCCAAATCTTGGTTCAGCATAAAACCTTTCCGTTCGGACTGCTCTGCGTTATAGTCGGCGCCGAAGATCGAAGTCAATTCAGAGAGATAGGTCGACTAATATGACACCACGCCTTACACAGTTGAAAGATTGGACAGCCCTCCCGCAGGAGTTCTGCGAAAAAGCCGTACTCGTCTTTGCTCAAAACTTCCTTGAGGAAGCGGAGCGCGGGCAGTTCGTGGTGGATGGTCGCATCTATCCAAATGAGATCATTGTCCGCGCTGGCTTCCTCGAAGCGGGCCGCTTGCGCCAAACTAACTTTGAAGTCTCGATTGATCACTCCGCCGACAAAAATGCGATGGCCCAGCTCTTCCTGGGAATCGACGTTTTAGGTTCAGTTTTTGAAACCCATTTCGAACATCTCCACAACGATGAAGAAGCGGACGTTGATTATCCGATGCACTGGGAGGAGTTTGAATTCGATGACTCCAAGGTCTTCTTACGGTTCTCAACGGCCAATACCGCTCTGGAGCAAGAAGCCGATCGACTGCTTGGCCTTGGCAGCGGAGGTCTTTATCAGGAAGTCACAGCCCATTTGACCGAGTCTCCGGACGACGCCCTCTTGCGTGCGGAAATCGATTCAGAACTGGCCAAAGAGGTCAGCAAAGCACTTCGAACTGGTGAGTTTCGTCCCAGTGGACACGAAGCGGTCGACGACCCCGATCTTGGGTCCGAAAACCTTCACTGATCGATTTTAGAGAGAATGACGCGCCGCTTTCTTGGTGTCCAGAAAGCGATGCGTCATCAGTGGATTCGCCGGTAAGAAGCTCTTGTTGAGAGCCTCTCAGAATGACCGAGCTAGAAGCGATCTTCGTCCGAATCTGATCGTCCGCCGCCACCAGAATCTGACATCCGCTGAACTTCGAAGATGTCGCTCTGCGATTCTTCATCATCAAATTCGGCCTCAACGGCAGATTCATCGATCTCGAGCTCTTGTATGGCGGCAAGGAAGTCTTTTTCGCTGCGCAAATCCTTCTTCAGAATTTCAAGAAATTTATCAGGATAACGAGCCGTGAGTTCCTCGATGTAGCGACCGAGTTTTCCCTCTTGCAGGATATGTCGACGCGTTTGGATGTTCTTCCAAAGAAGGATGTAGTGGAAACGGCACCATGTATCGACCTCAGCAAGGCGATCGCAATCTTTAATGCGGCAGTAGCGGCGACCATCGGCATCCGTCAAAACCACATCTTCTGCTGTGTCTGGTTCTTCGTGCACGATCGGTGTTTTTGCCAAAACAGCCTCGACGGTTTCTGTCTTTGGAGCCTTTGGTGCTTTCGCTTCTGACTTTGCAGGCTTTGTCTCTTTCGACGCCTTCGCAGGAGCCTCGGGCTTCGCAGTTGGTGCGACTTTCGCTGCTTTGACTGCTGCCGCTGATTTCGGTGCTGCTGCCTTAGGCGCCGGTTTCGCCACAGGTTTTGTCGAAGTTTTATTCTCGACTTTTCCTTTTGCGCTGATTTTTGGCGCAGCGGCCTTATTCGCTTTTCCCGCCGCCGCCGGCTTTGCTGCCGGTTTTGCCGGAGCCTTACTCACTTTAGACGAAGATGATTTGGCGGCCGTTTTCACGGCGACCGGCTTCGCAGTCTTCGCCGATTTGGCGTCGGGCTTTGTCGGTTTTTTTGCTGGCTTCGCGGTCGGTTTTTTAGGCGATTTCATGGCCGCTACGCTCCTCGAAACCCGGCATATTGTCAATCGGCGGCTTTAGCGAATTCGAATAACTCCGCGTTTAGAACGAACAACAATCGTTCCGCGGGTTGTGCCCGCCAAACGAGCCGACACCGATTTAGGACCGCTGCCACGCGGAATCGCAATTGATTCCGGAGCGAGCAGAGTGCCCTCGTCCGTGCTGAGCCGCAAAAGCGCACCTGACCCAACCGGTGGCTTTATTGAAACACTGCCATCCTGGGACTCGACAACGACGTCGGACTCACCTTGCGCTTCTTTTCCCTCAGTTCCAAGCGCGAGCGACACCGCACCGTCATCTGTCTGACCGCGGACGACACCTTGAATCTGAGTCGCAGCCAAGCCACCCCGGCCATTGAGAAACTCAAGCCCGCCCTCGAGCTTCGTTACGGTCGAACTTCCCGTTTTCGCCTTGAGCGTGGAATGCCCCTTGATCGCCGTTGAGGTCGATTCTCCAGAGAAATTATTAACGAGAACATCTCCATCGATTGTCTGGGTGAAAACTTTGGCCGCGTGGCTCTCGACCTGAACCCGGCCCTTCCACTTCTCAACGCGAACCTCACCCTTAAACACCGACAGTGCGAGCAGACCTTCACCATCACTCATCTTGACGGAACCGTCCTGCAGGGACGCTGTAATCGGCGCCTTCCAGCCGACGGTCTGTATAGAGCCCGTATGCAGATGAATCTCCGTCGGCACACTCGGAGCTTCGATCTCGAGGTGGAGTTCGGGCTGTCCCGGCGCAACTCCGGCCAGCCAGTCCGACTGCGTTGAGCCAACCTTCGGCTCGATCACCAAAACTGAACCATCCTTACGTACAGCATAAGAAAAACTGTCAAATACTTCAGCCGACTGATCTCGCGCGCCGTCGGGCTGAACCTTGCGCGCACGAACCACCGGCGCCTTTCCGGGAACGGCGGGGATCAAGCGAACCGAGCCCCGCATCCCAATCACGTACAACCGACTGGGCTTTGTCGTGTCGGTTGCCGAAAGCTCGAGTGGAAACTCTTTGAACCTGACTTCACGAGCCGCGAAAGCAGGCTGCGCAATAAACAACGCAAACAAAAGAGCAGACACTCTGCTTGTCCCAAAACTAAGAGCCCCACAAACGCCAGTTTGATCTATTCGCATGATAACTCCTCACGAGTTCCCCGATTCATGGTGTCAAAGAGTGACCCTGCATCGGATTCTTGCGAACACTCTAGACCGCTTTTTTCGACAATGGGAGGCTCGAATGTCTAACGTCTATATCACTTCTGCCGCACGAACTGCTGTGGGCTCGTTCCAAGGTGCTTTTGCCGAAGTTCCTGCGCCGCGTCTTGGGGCCGCCGCGATCCGCGAAGCTGTCGCTCGAGCTGGAATAAAGCCTGAATCGATTGACGAAGTGATCATGGGCGAAGTTCTCACCGCCGGGGTTGGACAAGCTCCCGCTCGTCAAGCCGCACTCGGCGCCGGACTCCCAAACTCTGTTCCATGTATGACGATCAACAAAGTCTGCGGCTCAGGCCTGAAGGCTGTGATGCTCGCTTCAGACAATATTCGCCTCGGCAACACCAAGGTGGCGGTCGCCGGTGGCCAAGAAAATATGTCGCTCGCACCCCATATTCTCGGAAACTCACGCACGGGATTCCGCATGGGCAACACAACACTGATCGACTCAATGGTTCACGACGGACTTTGGGATCCGTACAGCAACTGGCACATGGGCATGGCGGCGGAACTTTGCGTGA
>JAEUWE010000515.1 GCA_016791465.1 Pseudobdellovibrionaceae bacterium | reverse complement strand
AAAGTCACAGCCAGAATCTGCTCCGGTGTTGCTGATCCGGTGGCGATAATATTGGCGATTCGATGGGTGAGAACCCGGGTCTTTCCAGAGCCGGCGCCCGCCAGAATGAGAAGAGGACCGTCGATGGTCTCAACCGCGAGTTTCTGTGGTGGGTTGAGCGGAGCCGTTATGGCGTGTGTAATCGCCTCAACCTGACCTGAAAAATGTTCGTGGCCTAAGCCCTGGTTTTCCCTATGATTCATGCTCAATTCCGTCACGTTTGATGCCTGCGCTCTGGTGGGGTCGGCCCGAGGCGTGCTAAACCCAACCTCGACAATGAACGACCCTGGAAGGGTTTAGCGGAGATGGCTCCGTTGGAACAGGAAAAGATGGCCCGAAAACAGGCTGTTTCTGCAATTCGGACACGGTGCTCTGCATTGTTGGGCGGTTTTGGCCTTGTTGCGGCTCTGAGCGCCTGTGCGCCAGTTCAGGACGAGCAGGGGGCAGGTTCGGGTCAGTTTCGTCTCCCGATGTTCAATGAATTGAGCGCTCGTTATGAGCTGCAGACGGTTACGCTTTCGACTTTTCGGGAGCCAGAGAAGCTCCGCGGTGATGCGGCGATTATTCTCGTCGATCCCAGTGTTGAAGGTGGAGCGCTGAGCCTTAAAGAACCGATTGGCCGTTTTGTCAAAGAAGGCTCAGTGTGGACGCCAGCTGATTTTGCGACCCTTCAGGCGGCGACGCTTTATGCTCACGCTGAACGACTTTTGGATATCGATCGCACTCTTGGATTAAAAAACCTGATGAAGGGACCGGAGAAAATCGCGATTCAATCGCGCATCATCGAATCTCCCGAGTCCTCGTTTTTGGTCTACAATAACGCTATTTTTGACGGCCGCCTTGATGCGCTTTTTATTGTTCCCTACGACCGCGCTGAATTGCCGATTTCGCTCAATGCCGGTGTCATTGCGCATGAGCACTTTCATCGGATTTTTCAAGGCGGAGTTTTAAAGTCGGTTCGCGACCTTGGTGGAATAGCGGCGCTCGGCTGCTCTGTTCACGGCGTACGTTCGGCGCGAGGGGAGCCACTCAAAGAGGCGTCGAAGGAGACCATCATTGCGATTAAGCCAGAGACCAGTCGGCAGCTAGTGTCAGCAAAAGTATTGAATCAAGTTGTTCTGCGCGCCATGAACGAGGGTCTGGCCGATTTTTGGGGATGGTCGTACTCGATGGATGATCAATTTATTGGCCGCTCTCTTGGTCATGTTGAGGATCAAGCGCGTCGACTCGATGCACCTGCGCAACCGCTTCTGACGAAGGACGAAATCCGTGCCCAGCTTGTCAATCGCAAGTCTGATCGCGAGCGCATCATGCTCGCCTATCGCTTTGGCACGTACTACAGCCGCTTTTTGCGATCGCTGGTTGAGACGATGGTGGATTCCGGTGTGCCTCGCTATGAGTCGACGATCGAAGTGCGTCGTGCTCTGGCCTCTTCGTTGAGCGGGCTCGGTGAACATGTGAGCGCCGTGTGGCTTCAGTCAGAGATTGAGCCGGAATTTTTTGCGGCTCCGCTGGCGCGCATCCTGCTGAAATCAAGACATCTTCAGGGCCGAACGGAGAAACTCTGTCAGCGTCTGCAACAGCTCGTGCCGGTTTCGAGTTTCAATACGATTGCCTGTGCGGTTCCGGCAGAGGTGCAGCCATGAACAAGAAGATGCTGCTGCGATCAGTCTCTTTTCTGTGTGCGGTTTTATGCTCGGCTTCCGCCTTTGCCTCGGACGTTGTTTTGGATGCCGACGGTCTTGAGGTCAGTGACGGAGCGACTGTGACAGAGCCTTTGGCCGGAGAGCTCACTGAGACAACGGTTCGCCGACGCTGGGGTGTGCGAATTGGGCGCGGAATGTTGTTTGAAAAATCCAACAGCACCAAGGCCGATATCGCGCGGCTTTCATTTTTAGCTGGGGCCGATATCGAATGGGCGCTGGCGTCGTCCACCATTGGCTTCGGTGTTGAGTATGGTCGCTTTGGTTCAGCCGATGGCAATCAGACAATTCAGGTTGCAAGTTTGAACGAGTCGTTGCTGGCATGGACCGATCTCGGGTTTTCGCGAGAAGGAAGTTTCGTCCCCTATGTCGGCGGCGGCTTTGGTGTGAGTCGTTTGACGGCTGAAACACAGTTGAGTGGCATGACAGAAAAGTCTACGGGACTGTGGTTGCCAGTCGGAGCCGCTCGCGTTGGCGTCCTCGCGGCCTGGAATGCGGCCCTGCGGCTCCGGGCTGAGGCGCGTTTTGAAACAGCTCAAGAGCTAAAAACAAACGACGCCCGGCTGGGCGTCGCTTTGAGTTTACAGTATCTTTTTGGCCATCTGAATTAGCGAGCCGGCTGCACTCATTTTTAGCGAGAGATCTTACTGACAATCGCCGAAGGCAGATCGGTCTGCTTCACGAGTTGAGCGCGGTACTTCGAGGCATCGTTGAAAGACTTAAAGCTTCCGACGCTGACGCGATACCAAACTTTGCCGTTGATGCTCGCTTCAACCGGAAACGCCGGAAAGCCTTTTTTCACGAGTGAATCGACATGTTCTTTCGCGGCTTCAGCTGTTGGATAAGAGGCCACCTGAACAGTGAATTCGACGTCGTTTGTCGCGCCGACAGTTTTTGGTAGGCTCGATGGAACCCGGCTTTCGGCTTTCGGTTGTTCTTTCGCGACCGGAGCCGCGTTGCTGGCGACACGAGCAGCAGCTTGGTGCGCTGCCGAGAGATCCGGTTTGCCGCTATTCGCAGGGGCGGCGCTATGGGCCGATGCCGCGGGCGCGGTTGAGGCAACCGAGCGAGCTTTTTCTGGAGCATGGGCCGGAGCTGCGGCCTCATGCTTCTCAGTGGCAGCGCCGTGTCCACCGGCCACTTGAGCTGGTTTAGCGGGCTCTGCGCCGTGACCTGTGGCGGCAGACTCGTGCTCGCTAGCATCGGCGGCTTTCTGGCCGTGAATCGCCTTGTCTGTCGCGGCCGCGACTTCTTCTTCCGTCAGGGCTTCTGCATCGTGTGCAGCATCATCGGTCGGGTCTGACTCTTTGCTGGCCGTCTGACCTTTGCCGACCTCGCGATCGAACTCACCTTCGAGGGCGAGACGTTGATAATCGCTGTCTGAAAGTTTCTTTCCAAACCAAACACCTGAAGAGAAGGCGAAAAGAGACACGAGGGTGATCGACAAAATTTTAAGAACAAGATCCCAGCTCGAGGCGCCTTTTTGATTCAACTTGTACATCCGATTTCTCCTGCTTCTTTCTATGTTAGAAACCAACGGCTCGGGGGTCAACGTGTCAAATCCTTGACAAAGAGGTGAGACATTCGGCTGATGGGGCATGACTCCAATCCTTGGTCCAGGTGCACCACCGGTTGTTTTACCGCGAGAAGCAATAGAATTGGCGCAGACAGCGCTCAAGGCCTCTTTTCGTGCCTGTGACGAGGCCGGTGCGGTGCTTAAAAAACATTACGGTCGCCTCAAATCGGTCGATGAGAAATTTCAAGCTGGACTGGTGAGTGAGGCCGATCGGGAGTCAGAAGATACAATTAAGCGTCTGATTCATGGTCAGTTCCCCGACCACCAAATTTTGGGAGAGGAGACGGGTTTGAGTGCCGATTCGGGTGGCACTTGGAAGGCATTGTGGATGATCGATCCACTGGATGGAACGACCAACTACGTGCACCGTGTCCCGTTTTTCTGTATCAGCATGGGGCTTGAAATTGAAATTCATGGACGTCGAGAGCTGCTGGTCGGGGTTGTCGATGCGCCGCTGATGAACTGGCGCTATCATGCGGCTCGAGGGCAGGGTGCATTTTTGAACAGCAGTCCGATCGAGGCTTCAAGGCGTACCGAGTTTCGCGAAGGTTTGTTTGCGACGGGGTTTTCGAATTCCGATAACACTCTCGATCAACAGATGGAGTTGCTGCTCGAAGTGATTCGAAAGGCACGTGGCATTCGTCGCCTTGGCGCTGCTGCGCTTGATTTGTGTATGGTTGCAGAAGGTGTTTTTGACGGATTCTGGGAGAGGAATCTTCAGCCCTGGGATACGGCCGCCGGTGTCTTGATCGCAAGAGAGGCCGGCGCAGTCGCGACGGACTTCTCGGGCCGGCCTTTTGTCCCCACTTACAAATCGGTACTCTGCGCTCCACCAGCACAGCACGAACATGTACTGCAACATATGAAGCGAGTGAGTCGGCGCTGACGGGAGTCAAAAATCCTGCACGCCCTTTGTCCTGAGTCGAATGTTCGGCCGAGTTTAAACCGCGTTTTAACCCAGATGACGACGTTCTGGGTCTTCGTTCCGATGCGTCTTTATTGGCACTTCGATTGCACCACTTCGTTGCTGTCAGCAAAGTGATGAAGTGTTTCCACTGAAGCAGGAGGCGGACGTGGCAGAAGAAAAAGCAGCAGCACCCAGCGCAGAAGCTGGATCGAAGTCCGGCTCAAAACCGATTCTCCTCTACGCGTTGGTCGTGCTCAATATGATCGTCGTCGGCGGTGTCGGTGCCATGGTTTACATGGGCAAAAAGAAAGAGGCCGAGCACGCGACAATCGACAAGGTCGTTGAGGGCGAGGCCCAGGCTCAGCACGAGGAGCATGAGAAACCAGATGAGTTCGTCGGCAAGATGATTCCGATGGAGACCTTCTATGTGAATCTTGCCGGCAACCGCGGCAATCGACTTCTCAAGGTCAATATGGAGTTAGAAGTCGAAAGCGAAAAGGTGATCGAAGAGATCGACAAGCGAAAGCCGCAGATTCGCGATATCATCATTATTATCCTATCGTCGAAGACATTCAAAGATCTGGAGTCGAAGCAGGGCAAGGAAGGCCTTCGCGACGAAATTAAAGATGCCGTGAATTCTTTCCTGACCAAAGGAAAGATCAAGCACGTTCACTTCACCGAGTTCATCTACAACTGAGGTCATATCGATGAATCAGGTCTTATCGCAAAGCGAAGTTGATGCACTGCTTGCCGCCGTGAACGAAGGCGAAGTCGCCGAGAGTGGTGGCGGCGAGTCGTCGGGTGTTCCTGGTGATGATCGTGTCGTCGTTGTCTACGACTTAACCAGTCAAGACCGGATTATTCGCGGCCGCTTGCCGCAGCTCGATGTTATCTATGAAAAGTTCATGCGCTCATTTCGGGTTTCGCTGTCTGCGCAACTCCGTAAAATCGCAACACTGAACCACGCTTCGACCGACTTTTTGAAGTTCGGCGAGTTCATCAATACGTTGCCAATGCCAACGTGCATGTCAGTTCTGCGTTTCAACGCACTTCGCGGCTCGGCCCTTCTCGTTATCGAGACGAAGCTCGCATACGCGTTGGTCGATAGTTTCTTTGGCGGCGATGATCGTCCATACAATAAGGTCGAAGGCAAAGATTTTACGCCAATTGAGCTCACGATCATTCAAAAAGTCGTTCAGCTTGCGATCGATGACCTTGAGCAGGCGTGGATCTCGATTGCGAAGATCGATTGTAGCTTTGTTCGTACAGAGGTGAATCCTCAGTTCGTGGGCTTGGTTCCGCCAACAGACGTCGTCATCGCATCGACCTTTGACGTCGAACTTGAAAACGCGAACGGCACGATCACTTTGGTGATCCCCTATTCGACGATTGAGCCGATCAAGCAGAAGCTTCAGAGCGGTTTTCAGGTTGAGAGTGATCAGGCCGATAAAAAAATCTGGGCCGGTATTATTCAACATCAACTACTTTCGACTGAGGTCGAAGTGAAGGTTGATCTTGGTCAAACAGAGATCACGCTGGCGGATCTGATGACGCTTAAGCCGGGTGACGTGATCGCGCTTGATCAGGACTCCAGTGGTGAGTTCGACGTCCAAGTCGAAGGTGTACCAAAGTTTAAAGGGTTTTACGGAATCAACCATGGATCAGTGGCGATGCAGCTGACCAAGGCCCCTGGGGGCGATGGAAAAGGAGGCAGTCATGGCCGATGAGAAGAACAATGTGACGAGCATTGCAGAGGCCGATCCGGCGCGTGCGAAACAAGCAAAATCAGATCGGAATCTTGATCTGATCATGGACATTCCGCTCAAGGTGACCGTCGAATTGGGTCGTACCAAAATGTTGGTGAGCGAGCTTTTGAATCTTGGTCAGGGAAGTGTGATCGAGCTAGCAAAGCTTGCCGGCGAGCCGATGGAAGTGTTGGTCAACGAGAAGCTTGTGGCTCGCGGCGAGGCCGTTGTCGTAAACGAAAAGTTCGGTGTTCGATTGACTGACATTATTTCTCAAGCTGAGCGAGTTGAGCAGCTGAAGTAATATTGGTCAGCCATGGAGGGCTATCCGATGCGTAAGATATTCTCGCTTGTCCCGATCTTTGTTTTTGCATCGATTGCGGTACCGGCATCGACATTTGCAGCCTCGTTTGAAGCGGCTGTTGAAGGTGAGTCTTTGGTCGCGAAGTTTGCGACCCAAGCCGACTTTCAAGGGAACGAAGCAACAGTGCTTTCAACTGATGTCAGCACGATCGAGCTTCGCGTTCCTGGTGCCGATCTCGCGGTCGACGGGAAAAAGCAGCTGTTTCGATTTGAAGATGGCGCGGTGAAAGTCGCATCGCTCTCGCAAGATGGAACAACGGGTATTGTTCGCATGGCGCTGAAGAGCAAGATCGCAGGTGCGGCGGCAGATCTGGTGGTCCTCAGTCGTGAGAATGGTCGCGTCAGGGTCGAGTTTCCTCTGTTGTCAGAGGCAGAAGCCGGTCAAAAGGTGGCTCTGACTGAGCCGAAAACAATCGCTATTCCAAATGGTGGCGACAGTCCGGCGCCTGAGACTCCGGAACGTGTTGCGCTCAAAGCCGAGACGGGTAAGGCGATGGCGGGTAAAGAAACTGAGCAGACCCCGGTTTTTGCCAAAACCGAAGAGGCTGAAAAGAAACCTCGCGCTGAGAGTGAGATTCCAGTGCTCACCACAGCAAAAGGCGAGAAGAAGGAAGCTTCGGCCGGTCTTGAAAAACTTGTTCTCACGCTCTTTGTGCTCTGTGCGTTGCTCGGTGGCGCATTGTTTGCGATTAAGAAGTGGGCGGAGAAAAAATCGAAGCAGAAGCCCAATACGAAAATTCAGATTCTCACTCAGCATCACCTCGGCCCCAAGAAAAGCATCGCGATTATACAAGTCGCTGGTGAGGCGCTTCTGGTTGGGATCACCGATCACAATATCTCAATGCTCAAGACACTCGCGTTGATCGACGACGAAGTTCCAGGGGTTGTCCCCAGAAACTTTAGCGACGAAATGGAGAAGGACTTCGGCTTTGCCGGAGCTCGCGATGACGGTGATGACGACGGCGAAGAAAACGAAGAGGAGAACTTTGCTCTCAAAGGCCTTGGCGAAGTTCGCGATTTGGTGAGTACGCGACTCAAAACCCTGAGGAACCTTCAATGAAACGTGCGGCGGCTGATCGCCGGGGACTTCCACTCGGACTGTTTTTCGGAATGGCATTGTTTCTTGTTCTCGGTTGGACGTCGGCCGCTCAGGCGCAGATGACGCTGCCATCGGTGAATTTGGGTTTTAAGACGACACAGAATCCGAATGAGGTCGTCAATACAGTGAAGATCATTCTGTTGATGACGGTGCTGACACTTGCACCGGCCATTGTGATCATGATGACGGGTTTTACGCGTTTTATCGTGGTGCTGTCATTTCTTCGACAGGCTATGGGCACGCCACAAATGCCGCCCAACCAGTTGCTTGTGGGCTTGTCGCTCTTTCTCACATTTTTCGTGATGCGGCCTGCGTTTGATGAGATCAATCAGAATGCGCTGCAGCCGTTCTTGGCCAGCAAGATCAATCAGGAACAAGCGGCCGATGCGGCGCTGATTCCGCTTCGTCGGTTCATGTTCAACCAGACGCGCGATACGGATCTGGCTCTCTTTGTGAAACTATCAAAAATCGAGGCTCCAAAGACGCGCCAAGATATTCCGACAATGGTTCTCGTTCCATCGTTTATCATTTCGGAACTCAAGACCGCTTTTCAAATTGGCTTTGTTATCTATCTCCCCTTTCTGGTGATCGACATGGTGATCGCGGGCGTGCTGATGGCAATGGGTATGATGATGTTACCACCGGTGGTGATCTCGCTTCCATTTAAGATCATGCTTTTTGTTCTGGTTGATGGATGGACGTTGTTAATCGGTTCGATGGTCAAGAGCTTCGGCTGAGGGGATTCAAATGACGGAAGAACTTGTCATGCGCTTAGGGCAGGATGCGTTGAAGACCACGGCGATGGTCTCAGCCCCGCTTCTGGGTTCGGCTCTCGTTGTGGGCCTTTTGGTCAGTATCTTTCAAGCGATCACGCAGATCAACGAAGCGACGCTAACGTTTGTGCCAAAGATGATCGTGATTGCTCTCGTTCTTATTCTCGCAGGGCCATGGATGATCGATGTGATCACTGCATACACGACGACGCTATTCGAGGGCATTTCGGTCTTTGTGCGCGAGTAACCGGAGGACGTCATGCCGTTCTTGTTCAACGAGACCGAAACGATCGTCTTTAGCCTCGCGCTGATTCGAATCACCTCATTTTTCTTCACGTGGCCGCTTTTCTCACAGGCAGTTCTTCCGACACCTGTCAAAGTTTTGTTCTCGGTTGCGGTGACGGCCTGTGTGTTTCCGGTGATTGACCGCAGTGGAGTTGCCAAAGAAACGCTCGAACTGACGCTGATGTGGTTGTCGGTGAAAGAGGCCTTTATTGGTCTGTTTCTTGGTTTTCTAAGTCGGCTCCTCTTCTTTGCTGTCGAGTTTGGCGGCAGTATGATCTCAACGGCAATGGGACTGTCCAGTGCAACGGTTTTCAATCCTGCCAGTGGCAGCACATCGACGATCATTGAACGTTTCTACATTGTGCTGCTCACGCTTTTGATTTTGTCACTGAATGTTCACCACGCGTTTATCTCGGCGTTGGTCGAGAGTTTCTCGGCCGTTCCGATTGCTCCGGCAGGCATTGATCTTGCTGCCATAAGTAATCAGAAGGGCGGAGGTGAGATGGTTCAGATGGTGACGATCGCAGGATTGAAGATGTCGGCCCCAGTAATGGTGGTTATCTTCTTCTTGAACGTCGCTATGGGAATCGTCGGCCGCGCGGTGCCGCAGATTAACGTTCTTGTGACTTCACTTCCCGTCAATATCGTGGCGGGACTTTTGGTCATGATCGTCACTCTTCCGGCGCTGATCTTGGGACTCGACCGAGATCTCGCGCAGTTTGCCGACCTGCTTTTCAAGTATCTGCGAGCAATCTAGGAACGGATTGTTTGATAGGTGCGGGGTTCAGGATGGACCTTGGGCGGAACTTTGAACCCAGGACGGGTCGAGAATGGCTGAAGATCAGCAGGAACGGACAGAAGAGGCCACGCAGCAGCGACGCGACGATTTTCGCAAGCGTGGTCAGGTCGCACAGACGCGAGAGCTTGCAAGCGTTTTCGTTTTGCTTGGCTCAGCATTGATCTTTTGGGGGCTGGGCCGCTTTTGTTTACAGCAAGTGTCTGAGCTTCTCATGTATTGCTTGGGGCCAGAGCTGATCACGGCCGTCAAATCGCAGAGCTATGCCCCATTGATGCTCTTTATATCCAAGAAGATCCTCTTCGTTTCCACTCCGATCGTGGGGATGCTGCTCCTCCTTTCGATTATCTCGACGGTTGTTCAGGTCGGCTTTCTCTACAACGAAGAAGTTCTGGAGTTTGATCTTGAGAAGATCAACCCCCTCAACGGTCTAAAACGTATCTTTAGTATGCGCGCCCTTGTCGAGGGTTTGAAGTCTTGTATCAAGCTGATGTTGGTCGTCGCGGTCGTCTACTCGCTTGTAAAAGACGAAGTTCGTTTGTTGCCGCAGCTGACGTTCTGGTCGGTTGAACAGATTCTTTCCTACGCCGGCTCTTTGACCGTTAAACTTCTCGGCGGTCTTGGTGTCTTCATGGCGATGATCGCTGCTGCCGACTACTTCTTTCAGCGCTGGGATCTCGAAAAGCAGATGCGCATGACCAAGCAAGAGATCAAAGAAGAACACAAGTCGCGCGAAGGTGATCCGATGATCAAGGCGCGCATTCGTCGGATTCAGCGCGAGATGGCCAGTAAGCGCATGATGAAGGATGTGCCAAAGGCCGACGTCATTGTGACAAACCCGACGCACATCGCCTGCGCTCTCATCTATGATCCGAAGACAATGCCGGCGCCGCGCCTTGTTGCCAAAGGCAGCGGCCTGATTGCAGAAAAAATCAAAGAGATCGCGCGTGAAAATGGCGTGCCGGTTCTTGAAAACAAGCCGCTGGCTCGAGCGATGTTTAAAAGTTTGAAAATTGGCCAGTTCGTTCCTCGCGAGCTGTTTACAGCGGTCGCTCAAGTTCTGTCTTACGTCTATCGCCTTAAGAGAAAGGTTATTCGCTAATGGAGCAACTCTTTCAACTCTTCAAGCGATACGAGAAGTACGCTAAAAATATGGACCTTCTCATTGCCGTCGCGATTCTCGCGATCTTGGCGGTCATGATTGTTCCATTGCCACCGATCTTGCTCGACCTTTCGTTGAGTATCAGTTTAACGAGCTCAATTCTTATTCTTTTGGTTGCTCTTTACGCCAAGAAGGCTCTTGAATTTTCGGTTTTTCCAAGTCTCTTGCTTCTGACGACACTGTTTCGTCTGTCATTGAACGTCGCTACAACGCGTTTGATCCTTAGCGAAGGACACAATGGATCATCAGCGGCAGGCGCGGTTGTTCATGCTTTCGGAAGTTTCGTTGTCGGCGACAACTATGTCATCGGCTTCATCGTGTTCATGATCTTGATCATCATCAATTTTGTCGTCATCACCAAGGGTTCTGGTCGCGTGGCGGAAGTCGCGGCCCGATTCACCTTGGACGCCATGCCCGGTAAGCAGATGTCGATCGACGCCGATCTGAACGCAGGCCTTATCAACGAAGAGCAGGCCCGCAAGCGCCGTAAAGAGATCGAGAACGAGGCAGACTTCTACGGAGCCATGGACGGTGCCTCGAAGTTTGTCCGCGGTGACGCGATCGCCGGCATTGTCATCATGGGCGTCAACATTGTCGGCGGACTTTTGATTGGAGTTCTGCAGCATGGCCTCGATATTGCCGCTGCGGCAGAGACTTATACGAAGCTGACAATCGGTGATGGACTTGTCAGTCAGATTCCAGCCCTGATTATCTCGACGGCCGCTGGTATTATCGTCACCCGTTCGGGCAGCGAAGACGACATGGGACAAGAGGTCGTCAGTCAGCTCTTCATGAACCCGCGTGCTCTTTATATCGGCGCCGGCGTGATCGCATTTATGGGTGCGATCCCAGGTCTTCCTGGTGTTCCGTTCTTCACCACTGCGATTGCGATGAGTGGTCTTGGATGGCTAGTCACGCGCTACAAAGAAGAAGAAAAAACAGAGGCGAAGAAGAAGGCCGATGATATCGCGGCGAAGCCAGAAAAAGAGAAGATCGAGAATCTCTTGCCGCTTGATATGGTTGAGCTCGAAGTTGGCTATGGTTTGATCAACATCGTCGAAAGTCAGAGCAGTGGCGATCTTCTCGAGCGCATTGTCTCGATCCGTAAACAGTTCGCACTCGACATGGGAATCATAGTTCCAAGTGTGCACATCCGTGACAATCTGCAACTGGGGCCAGGCGAATACCGCGTTCTCATCAAAGGAAACCGAGTCGCTGGAGGCACTTTGCGTCCCGACTATCTGTTGGCGATGGACCCGGGTAACACCACAGCACGTGTCGACGGCATTCCAACAAAAGAGCCCGCATTCGGTCTTGATGCGCTTTGGATTTCGCGCAGCGCACGCGAGGAAGCTGAGCTTGCTGGTTTCACCGTCGTCGATCTGCCAACAGTTATGGCAACACACCTCACCGAAATCATTCGAACCCACGCGCACGAAATGCTCGGTCGCCAAGAAGCTTCGAGTCTTATCGACAACTTCAAGAAGGCGTATCCAAAAGTGGTCGAAGAGCTTATTCCCGACACGCTCAGCCTTGGGGCTGTGGTGCGAGTGCTTCAGAACTTGCTGCGTGAACAGGTTTCGATTCGCGATCTGCTGACCATCTTTGAGACGTTGGCTGACGAGGCCCATCGCACAAAAGATGCCGAACTTCTCACGGAATCAGTTCGTCGGGCTCTCGCTCGTGGAATTTCGAGTCGCTACAAAGACGATTCGAGCCGTGTGAATGTCATCAATCTCGATCCGAAGCTTGAGGAATTGATTTCAAACTCGCTTCTGCAGACTGAACAGGGCGTTCAGCTGGTGATGGATCCGCGAACGGCGCACGATATGATTGAGGGAATTGCTTCAACTATCGAGACGCATCCTGAGATCGCCGGTCAGCCGATCCTGCTGACTAGCCCGACCGCGCGTCGGCATATCGCGCGTCTTACTAATCGGTTTATTCCACAGCTCGTCGTGCTCTCGCACAACGAGATTGCAAGTGATGTGAACGTTCGGTCCGTAGCGACGGTGGAGATTGCCCATGCGGGTTAAAAAGTTCGAAGCCAAAACGATGAAAGATGCTCTCAAGATGGTGAAGTCTGAGCTTGGCCCCGACGCGGTCATTCTCGGTGCCCGAGAGAACAAAAAGTCATTTGGTCTTGGCGGTGAAACTTCTTTTGAGGTCACAGCCGCGGTGTCGGATATCACGCTTCAGAAGAAGCGCTTTGTTGAATCGCGAATGCGCCCGGATGATCGTGAGAAGTTTCGCTCGTCGCAAGCTCGAAGCCAGAAAGAGATGATTGAGAAAATCGTCGAGCGCCGTGAGCAACAGCAGCGAAACGCCCGCGAGCAGGCCGACCGCGCAGCGAATCCGCGCCCGATCACATCGGTCAGCTATATTGATATTCCGGATGACCAGCCCGTCTATGCGCGCCGTCAGGGTATTCAGGGCGGACTTGAGTTTGTTCAAGAGTCATACGGTCGCGGCAGTGTGCAGCGACAATCGGCATCTGCGCCTGTGCAACGTCCCCAAACTGCGGCGGAACGAGCGGCCGAGCCACGCCCAGCAGACGTGAGAAATAAAATTCGCTCGCTTGCAAAAGAAGCCTGGGAAGCGGGACGCGCTACGGAAGTCGCGCCAGCGCCAAGGCGTCAGGTGAATGCGCAGGCTCCCGCGACGGCGCCGACCGCCAGTACAGAGATAGAGAGCCTAAAGGGTGAGATTCAGCGTCTGCAGTCGATTCTGAGTGGCTTCACGCAAGTGCCGCAGTCGTTTCAGCAGGCTCCGTCGAACGCGCCGGTCCACGCGGCCACTTATCCGGGGGCGGAGTACGGTCTTTCCTATGACTTCAGTTCGATTTTTCAGAAACTCGTCGAGACCGGCGTCTCCGCCGAACTGGCTGCCGAAGTGGGCCTTCGGGCGCAGAGCGAAATTGATCCGATGCAGGCAAAGAAGAAAGCCATCGTCGAAGCTTGGGTCGCCAAGTGGTTCCTGCAGAATATTTCCGTTTGCGAGCGCCCGTTCTCGGCGCGGTTTCAGGTTTTCACCGGCCCGATGGGGTCAGGTAAAACTTCTCAATTGGTCAAGGCCGCATCGCAGCTGATCATTCGCGATAAAAAGAAGATCGCAATTGTTTCGACTGACACTTCAAAAGTCGGCGCTGTCGATCAGCTCAAGATCTACTGCCAGATCCTCAATGTTCCGTTTGCGATCGTTCGCGGTCCAGAAGATTGGCGGTGGCTTGAGGCACACCTTGCCGCTGTCGATCATGTGTTGGTCGACATGCCAGGCCTGAGTCTAAAAGAAGCCGACGAGATCTCGCGTCTTCGCGCGCTCATGCCGTCGCACGAGCAGTCGCAAGTTCACATGTGCCTTTCGTCGTCCATGAAAGAGTCCGACGCTCTCGATGCTGTCCGTCGCTTCCGCGTGACGCAACCGACAGATCTCATTTTTACCGGTCTTGATTTGAGTGTTAACCACGGCGTTATTGCGACCGTGCAGGTGCGATCGGGATTACCCCTTCATTCGTTCGGAGTCGGCCCTCGTGTTCCCGAGGACTTTGAGGCTGCAACGAAAGAGCGCGTTCTCGATCTTCTTTTTAAACTGAGTTCACTGAAAAGATCCACGGAGAAATAAATGGCCAATTCATTCACGAGTCAGAACCAAAGTATGCCAAGCACAGGCCGATCAACCCAAGTTATCTCAGTGACCTCCGGCAAAGGTGGCGTCGGCAAAAGTACACTCGTCGCAAACCTTGCCGTTGAACTTGAGAAGCAAGGTAAGCGTGTTCTTCTATTCGACGGCGATCTTGGAATGGCGAACCTCGATATCTTTTTTCAGGTTCGTCCACAGCTCAATATCTCGCACGTGCTGAGTGGCGAAGCCGACATCCGAGATATCATCGTTCCAATTTCTCCCTCGATCAGTCTGATTCCCGGTGGAAGCGGCGTATTTGAGCTGCAGCGGATGGCTCCACACGCAAAGCAGGTGTTGCTCGATCAGGTGAGCGACCTTGGCACGATATACGATGTGATGCTGATTGATACAGCTCCCGGCATTGCCGATCATGTTTTGTATCTCAATTCAGCCGCGCAAGAAATTCTCGTGGTATTGACGCCAGACCCGTCGTCACTCACTGATGCCTATGCGCTTATCAAGGTTTTGCATCAGCGACAGCGCGAGACGAAATTCAGCGTCGTTACCAATCAAGTTCGCGACGAGGCGGATGGCTGGAGAATCTTTCATCGACTCGAATCTGTCGCAGCACAGTTTCTTCCGGTTTCACTCAAGTATCGCGGATTTGTTCCAGCGGATCCCCATCTTCGACACTGCACTCGCGGTCAGCAATTGGTGACAAAGTCGGTGCCACAGGCCGAGTCGTCGCGAGCGATTGCCCGCTTGGCTCGCGATCTCGCTCTTCCGGGTCTCGAGTATGGTCCAGGACATTCGACTTCGCAGGGATTTTCTGAGGTCGAGTGTAAAGGAAATTTACAGTTCTTTTGGCGTCAACTCATCGGAGCAGCGTAAAACCGCTTTGGGCCTAGGTCCTGTAGTCTGGCATGAAAGACTCAGGACTTTAAAGGGGGCTCAGGGCTTGATACTCTGAATGTGTCGTTTGGAGAGGGAACTAAATGCAGAATAATTCCTTGCTGAAGAAGTACAAGGATGAGCCCGCTCGGTTGAAGCCGAAGGATCGCGAAGAACTCATCAAAGAGTACGCTCCGCTGATCAAGTTCATCGCTCAAAAAATTGCCGTGCGTTTGCCGTCGAATATCGAGCTCGATGATCTCATCTCCAGCGGCGTCATTGGCCTCATGGATGCGATCGAGAAGTACGATCCCTCGCGCGACAACAAGTTTAAAACCTATGCGGAATTCCGTATCCGCGGTGCAATTCTTGACGAATTGCGCGCGCAGGATTGGGTTCCACGTTCGGTTCGCGATAAGGCAAAGCTTCTCGATAAAACCGTATCGGATCTTGAAGTCGAACTCGGCCGTCAGGCCAGCGACGAAGAGGTCGCGGCAAAACTCAACATGACCCTCGAAGAGTTCTTCGAGCTCGTGAACCAAGTTCGCCCGGTTTCTGTTCTCTCGATCGACGAGATTGCGACGTTCTCAAACGTCGACAAAAAATCGCTGATGTCTCTCCTTGAAGACGTCAAGATCGCAAACCCGTTCATCCAGCTGAGCTCAAAGTCCGTCAAAGACGTGATCAGCGGCGCAATCGAAGAGCTTCCCGAGCGTCAGCGTCTCGTTCTCTCGCTCTACTACTACGAAGATCTGAACCTCAAAGAGATCGGCAAAGTTCTGCGCGTCACCGAGAGCCGTGTCTCTCAGCTCCACGCTCAGGCCATCAGCCGCCTCCGCTCAAAGCTCACCGCGTTCTTCAAAGAACAGAACAACGAAGCGAGCTAATCGGGACAGGAAGCCAAAAGGTACATTGTACCTTTTGGCGACTTTCAGGCACGCTATCGCATTCGCCTGAGTTTACATTCCGGGGCCTAAAATAACTTCATGATACCGCCTTCATCTCCAATATAGTCGCGCTTATCTGGTCTTGAGCTTGCAATCAAGTCGACGGCATAACGTTGGATGGAATTTGTAGAAGGAGAGTTTGTATGAGATTTGCGAGTTTAGTTCTAGTGGCGGCGCTATCGACTTTTTCAGTGGCGCAAGCATCAACGGCGGCTGAGTACGCTTCCAAAGTTGGGGTCGAAGTTATTGCAAAAACGGTTATCAACAAGAAGCTTGTTGATCGCGATGCTCGTTCGGTACTTAAGCTAGCGCTTGAGACCGGGAGGGCGAAGTTTGAACCGATGGAGTGCGATCGTGCAGCAGGACACGATATTTGCGTTGTCGATGTATACCACACTGAGAGTAGTGATGAGAACTCGATCGTATCTGTATATCGTTTAACTGTCGATATTCGTCAGGGCAATGTGATATCAGCAATCTGGGAACGGATGGCTGGATAAGGATAATTCGGAAAGAGCTCGGACAATCCCGGGCTCTTCATTTTTATTTTCTGTCATATGTCCGGAATACGGATGACACAGCTCAGCTTCCGCCGCCGGAAGTTGAGTGGCGTCAGATATTCGCAGTGGCTTCAGCGCAAATCTTAATGCCCGATAGGTTTAATTGGCGAATGGAGTCACGATCGGCGGCAAGCGCCCGGTCGCGAGTTTGTTGTTTTGCCGGGGTCACTAAGGCTGAAAGAGATCGATATTGCAGACGCAAAGTTCCTCTGACTTTGAGTCAGTGATGATTTTTCTGTGTTTTTTTAGGTCATTCACTATGGTTTCTCTAAGAAGCTCATAGTCAGTTTTCGAGATAGAAAAAATCGCGGAGTAGTGAATCGACGACTCCTTCTTTTTCTGGATATCTTCAATCGCTTTTAGCCGCCAATTCATGTGATCATGATTTGAAACCGGATGTCCGCTGTCCAAATGTAGAGACTTCTCGTTCGCTTCAAACCCAATCTTCGTTTTTTGGACAAGTCCCCAGGACACGAGTCTGCTGATCGCATTCTGGAGCTCCTCCTCATCCACCTTTAAGCGAGCCTTAATTTTTTCAAAACTTCGAAACTCAGGGATCATCAGCAACACGTAGACCGCCGAATAGATCCAGGAAGAGTAGTACTCGTATGCAATGGAGGTATCGAGAGGTTCGGAAATATCTCTTAATTGCGACTCAATTTTTGTAGCGCTGACTTTCAGCTTCTTTGCTTTTCCGCTTGACCGTTGTCGTAAGTATGCCGAGCTCGACAATCGAGCATCGTAAATTGAAAGCAAGTATTCGGCCTCATGGTCTCCAAGTTTTAGCACCTGACAAAGGTTTGCAACTTGGTCCCGCGTGAGGTCAACGCGTCGACCAAGCGCCCTGGAGAGTGTAGCTGGCTGGCACATTATTTTTTGACATAAGTGCGACTGAAACCCTCTCTGCTCTCGGTTGGCCTCCACGAGTGCTGCCAGGAAGTCGATGTACTCATCAAAGTGGTAGAGACTTGGCATATTCATTGCCATAAAAACAACATCTAAATTGTCAAATTGTCAACTACTCAATAGGCGACGGGAACTCCCGCTGATACGTTCGCTTCAACTTAAACCAAGGGAGAGCTTTTGAAAAGTTCAGTTATCCTCGCTTCAGCTGCCGTTATTTTGTCCGCACACCAAACCGCTCAAGCCGCGATGCTGGAGTGCCCGAGTGCCAAGGCACAGATGGCACGATGTAGTTTGATTGAGATGCGTGAGAACGGAGGCATGCCGACATATTCACCGTTTCCGGTCGAGGGGATCTTTTGTGCGGTAGACGGCCAGCCGGGTCGTGCCAACTTTGTCTTTCGAGTGGGAGACGAGGCTCCGTTCAGTCATGAGTTTACAGCTGCAAACTCTGCGGAAGATCAGTATCGATCGGTCAATCCGTCAGTGAGTGCTGAACTCTATATTGACGAGGCCAATGGTCAGATAAAAATTTCTGAAAGTGTTCTCGGTAAAACAGTCACATCGCTGTTCTCCTGCCTTTTGTGGTAGATGCTAACTCGCCCATAACCTGATCGACGTGAGGATGTTCAATGAAGAAGTTCTTTGCTCATTTTATTGCTGTAGCATGTGTTTTTATTCAGCAGACACCGGCGCAGGCTAGGGGTGGAATTTCAAGCAACGGGGGCGACGGAGTCGTCTCCGAAGTTTTTGATATTGCGAGAAGCATTCACAGGATGCTCGTTCAGCAGAAACACAAGTCCGTTAATGTTGACCTTTTTGCAACGACCATCGAGAACGCAGAGATATTCTCGCAAGAAAAAGTTTATCTTGGAAAAGATGAAGTCAGTGCGATCAATACTCCCTCTCTGCAAGAGATCCGTGTTTCTCAAACTCGTTGGAAGGATCTGTTAGAAACTCCCAAGCTTAAGTATGTGTTGGTTCTGCACGAGTTCTTGGGATTAATGGGATACGACGACCGAACATTTTCGATTTCGAATAAAATTTTGAATGGCCCTGGAATAGAAATCAACCGGGTGAGTTGTCCCTTTTTGACGGGATCCTCCATCTCAAATGCATCTCACTATACTCTCGAACTTCTTGAGTATCGCGTAGAGAGCCACAATGAGTTTCGAGCGGTGGTCTATTTGAATGGCCTTCCAGATGGAAACTCAGAGACGCTTTCGGCGGATAGAATGAAAGTGACGTACTCGGAGGGGCAGATCAAATCGATGATTGGGACGACGGGATCGTCACTGATTATGAAAAATAATCCCCTGAGCGGCGGAATCATGGTTCACTTTGACGTTTGGCCAGGAACGCCATTTACCGGTACCGTCGCCATTCAACAAGATCATCCTGCTGAAACTGTGAGGTTTAGCTGCCGGGGGCATTTCCACTAGGAGCGACGTCGATTTGTTCTTGTTTGAGAAACAAAATGAGAGCTCCTTTTTGAATTCAGAACATTCGACTTGTGCCTCTTTGAGACGTATCTGTCTAAGCGAAATGGGCATCGCCAAAACAAACAAGGAGTAAGAGATGAGAAAGATGGTGTGTTTTGCGACTTTGGTAGTAGGTCAAACTGCTTTTGCTGGTGGTTTAAAGAGTATCGCCGCTCTTGCTAGTGCACCAGATGTTCAAAAGTTGGAGCAGGAGATCCAAGTGCAGGGCGGTCGCGTAATTGGACTTCTGGAAAATGAAGATGCATTGGTTCCAGGATCCACGATTTATCGTCTGATATACAAAAATAGGCAGGGACAGATCCAAGAAGTGGATGGTTTGGCTTTCAGTGCTGGACCTGTTGGGGGAATTCGGTAGCCATAAGGCCTGACCGCTCAGTTGCGAAGACTCTCATGACTATCGATGTTTCAGTCGCGCCTCGAGTGCCTTTTTGATTTTGAGCATCAGGCGATTTTCCATCTGCCGAACAGCTTCGCGGGTCACGCCATACTTTTCACCAATTTCTTGGAGAGTCAGGGGTTCGTCGGCCAAGAGACGGTTCTCTAAGAGTTCGCGCTCGCGCTCGTTCAAATCATCTTTGATTTCTTCAATGCCAGATTGAAGAAGTGCGAGCATCTCCTCGCGGCCCATGCGGTCGTCGACGGGCTCATCCTCTGACGGCTCAAGATCGAGGAGCGTGGTTTTACCACTCTCGTCGACCGTTTGTTGCAAAGACACATCGCGACCGCGAAGACGCTGTGCCATCGAGGTCACTTCGTCCTCTGTTACGCCAAGGCGAGTGGAGAGGAGCTTAACGGTGGCCTCTTGTCCCATGGACTCAAGAAGGTCTTTCTCTTTCTGTAGACGGTAAAAGAGTTTTCGCTGAGCTTGGGTGGTTCCGATGCGGACCATTGAATATTGCCGCATCAAGTAGTCTTGAATGTAGCCGCGAATCCACCACACGGCGTAGGTGATCAGACGAACGCCGCGATAGGGATTGAACTCGCGAACGGCGTGCATGAGGCCGACGTTGCCTTCTTGAATCAAATCAATCAGACGTGCGCCAAACTTCGAATACTCGGCTGCGACTTTCACGACAAAGCGAAGATTGCTTGTGACCAGCATCTCGGCCGCCCTCGGGTCGCCGGTCTCTTTGTAACGCTTGGCGAGTTCCTCTTCCTGTTCGCGAGTGAGGAGTGGGTAGCGTTTGACCTCGGCCATATACAGCGCCACGGGGTCGGCCGTGACCAGCCCCTTTTCGCTTGAAGCCAGCATCGGAAGATTTGAACGATCAAAGTCATCGAGTGAGTCCGATGGCGTCCAGCCGCGAGAACTCCATTCGGCCGCCTCGCTTCGGGCGCGTTCGGCGACGTTGGAGTCCGCAGTCCCAAGCTCGTCGAGATCGGAATCAGTCTCGATCCCAGCGGTCGAGTCATCGGCAATAACGCTCGCGGCGGCCCCAGATGCCGCATCTGTGACGACTTCGGCCTCCACCGCGCGCGCCGTCGGACGTGTCGTCTTTTTTCGAGGTTTTGCTTTTGAGCTCTGTTTTTTCATCTTTGGGTTAGCCCAGCGCCGCCTGGAGTTTCTTCTCTAGGGTTGATTGAACCATACCTTTGGCCATCGACAGCATAATCGGCAGTTGAACCTCAATGGTGACCAGCGACGAGCCGCCGCTGGTCCCGACCTTCATGTCGGCAGAGAACATCGACCCCTTCGCCGAGCCGGTCGCCGCCGTGTCATTGAAGTTAAACTGACAACTTGGATCCATTTTCTTGAGGTCCTTATCTGTTTCCAGCAGTTGTTTGACGCGTTTATAAGCTTCCTCGCGGCTTAAGCCGCAGGATTTCTCAACCTTCACTGTGGGCACGATTTCTCTCCTGTCGAGGTGTTGCAGGCCAAATGCTACAGCTCTTCTCCCGATTCGTCAGGAGTTCGGCGCTCTGTGTTGCGTCGGGCCGGCGCTTTTAATTCGGCCGAATGGTTCCAAACAGGGACCTATCAGCTGCGCTTTGGGGCGCCCAAACCCTTTTCATGATTGGCTTTTTTTGAAACTCTCACTATTCTAAATTCTTCCAAATCAGTTCGTTAAAGCGAAGCGGGAGCTCCCGATGTCCAAAACACAAGGTCGATTTGTTTCTGAACGAAAACGCAGCCATCTTGCGGGCAGTTTGCGCGCGAATCACGCAGGACAAAATGTCGTTCTGATGGGTTGGGTCGGTGGTCGTCGCGATCACGGTGGGCTTGTTTTTATCGATCTTCGCGATCGTGACGGCATTGTGCAGATCGTGCTCGATCCAAGCCAAGCGGCGATGGCACAGGCGAAGGACCTTCGCGGTGAGTACGTCGTCGCTGTACAGGGGACTGTTCGACTTCGCCCAAGCGGCATGACCAACAAAAAACTTGCAACGGGTGAAGTCGAAGTTGAGGCGACAGAAGTTGAGATTTTGTCAGAAGCGGCCACGCCACCGTTTCAAATCAATGATGATAGCGTCAGCGAAATCCTTCGCCTCAAATATCGTTATCTCGATATTCGTTCCGAGCGGCTAAGCAAATACTTGCGCATGCGTCACGATATCGTGCGCACTGTTCGCGATTTTCTTTCAAACGAAATGTTCACTGAAATCGAAACGCCGATTCTCTACAAGTCGACGCCCGAGGGAGCTCGCGATTATCTTGTGCCGTCGCGTGTGAACCAAGGGCAGTTCTACGCTCTACCGCAGTCACCGCAGACTCTGAAGCAGCTCCTGATGATCGGTGGCATGGATCGCTATTTCCAAATCGCACGTTGTTTCCGCGATGAGGATCTTCGCGCTGATCGTCAGCCGGAGTTTTCGCAAATCGACATGGAGATGAGCTTTGTCGATCAAGATGACATCATGGCCGTCAATGAGCGTCTAGCGCAGGTGATTTGGAAGAAGTTCCGCGGCGTTGATCTGGGGCCCATTCCGCGCATGTCCTTTATGGAGGCGATGAATCGCTATGGCTGTGATAAACCGGATTTGCGTTTTGGTCTTGAACTGCAAGATCTCACAAACGAATCGAAGGGCACCGGCTTTAAAGTCTTCGACGATGTTCTTGCTAAAAACGGAGTGATCAAAGGCCTTGGCGTTGAACAGGCGGGCGATCTATCGCGCGCACAGATCGACAAGCTCGTTGATCTTGCCAAGAAGGCCGGAGCGAAAGGCTTGATCTGGATCAAAACGGATGCAGAAGGCAAACTCACATCGGCCGTTTCAAAGGCGCTTCCTGAGGAGAAGGTCAAAGCGATTCATAAGAAGCTTTGCCCATCGGGCCGCGGGCTTTCTCTTGTTGTTGCAGATACATTCGATACAGCCTGTGCGGCGCTCTCGTCGCTTCGTCTGCATTTTGGTCGCGAGCTGAAGCTCATTGACGAAACGCAGGACAAGTTCCTCTGGGTCGTCGACTTTCCACTCTTTGAGTACGATGTCGAGGGTGGTCGCTGGGCTGCACGCCACCATCCGTTCACGTCTCCGCAGAATCAGCACATGGATATTCTTAAGAACGGCGAAGACAAGCGCTACGGCGAAAGCCTCGCTAAAGCCTACGACCTTGTCTGCAACGGTCATGAGATCGGCGGCGGCTCGGTGCGTATTCACCGAAGCGATCTTCAGGCCGCGATGTTTAAGGCACTTGGCTTTACGCTTGAAGATGCGAAAGACAAATTTGGTTTCTTCATGGAGGCTCTTCAGTACGGTACACCTCCGCACGCGGGTATCGCGTGGGGCGTGGATCGTCTGACAATGATTCTCTGTCGCACCGACGCGATTCGCGACGTTATCGCGTTTCCAAAAACAGCGAAGGCGACCGATCTCATGGCGGATGCGCCAAGCCAGGTTTCTCGAGACCAATTGATCGAGCTTGGAATTCGTCTGGCTCCAGGCGTTGGCGAAACCGCCGCGGCTTCGCCTGCTCCGACAGATATCAAAGCGTAATGCCAAGGGCATAGCCCAGCGGCCAGAGGTCGAGAGCAAGACCTCTGGCTAGATTCCTCAGAACCACCTCTGGCCTCTCAAGATCGTCTCGTTATGAGCCGACAAGAGAGCGTAACGGATCGAATGGGATCACACGATGTGATCTCTTCACCGGCTGACAGGAGGTTGGCATGGAAAAAATCAGCGGAATTCTTCCGAGTTCCCCGCGAGTTTCGTCCGTCGATATGAAAGAGGCTGCGCCGGTGCGTCCGGGCACGCCGACTTTTGGTCGGCCGGAAGGTGTCTCTTCGCTCAGAAAAGCAAAAATCGGTGAGACGGCAAGTGCCGCGGCCTCGCTGAGTCGCGAGCGGCTCGATTGGAAGTCAAAAGATATGCAAAATGCAGCAATGGTGCGTGATGTGGCTGATCGCTTTTTTAAAGGTAATCAAAAGGCCGCCGAAGCTGTTGTCGATATCGATACTCCGCAGGCAATTCCTTTTGAGGCTGTCGAGTCGAGGCCGAGCGGTTTTAAGACAGAGGCGCTTGATCGCGTCACGGGATCAGGAATGTTTGCCGGCAGCGTAAGCGCAGACGACGTCGGTGGCATGGATGACCTGAGCCCAGGCGGCTCAGAGCCTGAGGCCGTTCAGCCTGAAGGACTTTACCCAAAGGGAAGCTTCATCAACTTCCGCGCATAAAGCGGTGTGAAGCAAAATCCGATTTCTTCTAGTGAGGCGACTCGAGAGATAGACTCGAGCCGCCTTTCGCCATTTTCTGTCCGTGAAACACAGACGATCGCGTCGATCGCGCTATGAATCAACTGCTTTACCGTTTTCTCGTTCCATTGCGGTGCTCCCATCTGCACGAGCATCTCGAGCCTGAGTAAGGCTTCCCGCGGACTATTTGCGTGCAATGTTCCCATGCAGCCCCGGTGTCCCGTCGCAAAAGCCATCAAGAGATCCTTCGCTTCAGCTCCACGTACTTCGCCCAAGATCAATCGGTCAGGTCGCATGCGCAGCGCTTGTTTCAAAAGCGAATCGAGATCGTAGGCGGTATCGCCACTGATTCGAGCCCGTTTTGTCAGGAGCTTTGCGCTCATGGCATTTGGACATGGCAGTTCGTCAGTGTCTTCGAGGATTAAGCACCGCTCCTTCTCTCCCAAACTTTTCAGGCATGCTCCCATGACCGATGTTTTGCCTGAGCCTGTTCCTCCAACGACAAGGATATTGCATTGATCGTCGATCAACTTCTGAAGCTGCGCTAGGCCGTCGGCTGGTGCCCAATTCCGCTCCGCGAGGTCGTTGAGAGTCCAGGGGGTCGAGCGGATTCGTCTGAGAGTCATGTGTGGACCAGACTGCACAATGGGCTCACCGACGGAGTGAACACGAAATCCGCGCCAGCGTCCGTCGGCAAACGGGATCGAGTGATCAACAGCTGTACGTGCTTTTTTCGCAAGCCGAGAGACCGCGTTTCGATAGGTGAGTTCGTCGTGAAAACGATCATCGTAAGGTTCAAGCCGACCATATTTTTCAATCCAGATCGTCCGATGTCCGAGAATAAGAATCTCGGTCACGTCGATATCGAGAATGAGGCGTTCCAGTGGGCCGAACCCGAAAATCTCCGCTCGAACCCGTTCTTGGATTTCCGCGGATTCATTTTTTAGAACGCGCTCGACGCATTCAAGCAGAGCACGATCTGTATTGAAGTCGGCACGTTCAAGGATCGTGACGTGACGATGACTCGGAATTTTCTGAATAGCATCGAGAACAGCTTGAATCACGTTCGTGACAGCGATTGCGTTTACCATGAGAGTGCCGCCGAGTCAGGGGAGATAACTTCGGGAGTGACGAAGGCGATGAGCTCGGTCAAGCCGTCATTGAAGGATCGGCTTTCAAAAAGACGACCAAGAATCGGCAGTGACCGAAGGAGGGGGAGGCCGCTCGCCGATTTTGATTCTTCCCGTTTCAAGAGCCCCGACAGCACGATTGTTCTGGAGCTGGATAGGTTGAACTGCGTCTCAATGCGATTGACTAGCAGACCTGGAATACCGTCGGCTGCCGCGGCTCCATCAATTGTTGAGATCTCAGTCGTGAGCTCTATCTTCATTCGGCCTTTGGCGTCGGCGATGGGCTTAACCATCAGTTGAATTCCGTACTTTCGCCAGTCGACATGAGAGGTCTTTGTGGTCGCGATCTTAATTGGAATTTCTCCACCTGCAAGAAACTTGGCCTCACCACCAGAGCGACAGAGCAGGTTGGGCATTGCGAGAATTTTTCCGTCTCCGACTTGTTCCATGGCCTCAATGCGAGCGGTCAGTCCTAGTTTCCATGCAGGCAAGAGTTCGGCTTCAACGCTGTCAGGTGGCTTAATCCCAAGGCGTCGCGCTTCGCTTTTTCGAATCTCGGCAATGACGATTCGAGTTCGAACAAGTGGTTCAAGCGACGTGACCGATGACACAGGAAGAATCTCGATTCCCATGGCTCCGATATGTTTCTTCTGCTGGGGCGTCAGGCCTGGGTTTCCTGGAGAAGGGGTTTCTGGAACGGCGATTGTAATTCGCTGTTCCGCAATGGAAAGCGGATAAGCCTGGGCCTGAGTGTTCTCAAGCTGAGTGCGCATTGCATTCGTGAGAGCGCGATTCATTGCGGGCGCAAGCGTTGGTTTAAACAGCCAGTTGAGATCGCGTTCACGAGCAAGTTTGGCGATTGTTTCCCAGTCCTGCAGGCGTAAAAGTTCACCACTAACGACAAGCGCGGGAAGTGCATTCGCATCGAGATAGAGACCTCGCATGTCCTCGAGGCGGCCCATCAGCTCTTCGATTCCGCGTGCGACCTTGCGATCGACGACGTAGATCATGCGATCGGCACTTTCGTGTCCTCCAAAAATTCGAAGATTGGCACGTCCGATACGTCGGCCGGTGAAAATAATTTCGCGCCCCGAGACGCGACTTCTGACGATGCTGCCATCGCTCAGGTGGGCTTGTCGGCCAGCCTCGATTTCGATGCGCCGGCTTTCGCCAAGACCGACGACGACAAAATCGGCGGGCGATCCAAAGGTGAGACTTGGCAGCGTGAGAGTCATGAAAGTGAAAAACTGAAGGCCGATGCGACGGAGCGGACGCGGCTCGGACATGGTAAACGTCTCCTTGCAGTGAGTGGGGCCTGATGAGGCCATCCGGCATCAATGCAAGAACGAGAGACAAGAGCTGAAGCTACGGCTCGATTTTGTCGGGATCTCGTCCGAGTTGAAACGAGACTGTGACCGTGTTGCCAGTCGTTTTAAACTCGAGTCCAGAGGAGTGAAGTTTCAAGAGTGCATTGGAGATACTGAGTCCAAGCCCTGTGCCGACCGAGTGATTGAGCGTGTTTTCATTCAAGGTGAATGGCTTCAAGAGCGATTTGACCTTCGATTCATCGAGAGCTTTGCCGGTGTCGGTTATCGAAAGGTGGTAGAGGCCGCCCTGACTTTGTCCCTTGATACAAATCTCGGTGTTTGCGTCGGCAAATTTTACGGCGTTATGAAGAAGTCGACGGTAGACATTTCGGATCAGCCGTTCGTCGGCAACGACATCCTGATTGTCGATATCGAGTTTCATCTCAAGGTGTTTCTCGGCAAGCAGCTTGTGAATGGCCTCTGGGAGTGCTGCGGTGGCAAATAGCTCTTTGGTTTTAAGGCGCGCGAGACTCAGTTTGGTTTGCTGCGTTTCTGCGGAGACAAGTTCGAGTGAGTCATTGATCATCTCCTGCAGGCGATGGGCGGCGGCGCGGATGCGGCTTAAGTAGCGCTCTTGGTCGACATCAAGTTTGGTTTCGGAAAGAAGATCCGAAAAACTAAGCATCGTAGTGAGCGGAGTTTTTAATTCGTGATTCACCAGAACCATAAACTGGTTCTTCGCTTGATCGAGCGTTTGCAGCTCAACCAGCGCTTCGCTCAGCTTCCGATTGGTTTCAACTAGGGCCTCGCCCAGTTCATAGCGTTCAACCGCTTTATCGATGGTGTTGACCAAATCAACTGGGTCCCATGGTTTCGTGACGTAGCGATAGATGTGGCCGCTATTGATCGCCTCGATCACGACTTCGATGTCGGCGTAGCCGGTGAGCAGAACGCGAATAGCGTTTGGGTGCGTGCGGAGGGACTGAGATAAAAATTCGACGCCCGTCATCTGCGGCATTCGCTGATCGCTAATGATCACTGTGACCCGATTTTGGTCGAGGATTTTCAACGCAGCATCGCCGGAAACAGCCTTGAGGACTCGGTACTTGTTTCGCAGCAGGCGCTCTAGGGCATCGACATTGTCGACTTCGTCATCAACGCAAAGAATGGTGTGCTTCATTTCTGTTTTCTATTGTAAGATTGAAGAGAGCTTTGCGGCAAGAAAAGCCGAAGGCTCGATTTTCACCTGTTCTTTCAGTTTGGAGCTCTTGTGAAGCGAGTTTTCGCGAGAGTTTTCAAAGCGAAAAGCAGGATGAAAATGACCATGGATGGTGAACGAGAGATCGGCACACGAAGTTATTTGCGTGCCACACATAAGCGGACATTCCTGGCCTATTGGCCGGCGCTTTGAAATCAGTCTGCGTTTCTCCATCCCATGGTCGAGACATTTGAATCGGATCTTCTCGACGTTGTGCTGGTCTAGTTTTCGATCGTCCAGTCCAGCTCAAGTTGAGACCGAAAAATGTCGAGATGAGACATGAGAGAGACTGTTTAGCAAAGTGTATGGCTTCGAATTCGTATCAGAATTCGCGGTCATTCTGAGGAGACGAAATGAAGCTCAAAGAGTGGGCAAAACTCCTGATGACGGGCACCATGGTGTTCTCATCTGTTTCTGGCGCTCAGATGCAAGGCAACTGGGGCGTCGGTATGTATGGCGGCATGCAGCCTTGTCCTTGGGGCGGAGGCGCGGCGAGTGGTGCTTCTGACGAAGACGATGAGCTTGCTGAACTAAAGCAAGATCGCATCGAGCTTCGCCAAGAAAAACGCCGTCTTGAAAAGATGATCAGTCAGCTTGAGCGCGATCGCGAACGCTTGAAAGAGGCGATCGATTCGACCGTTAAGCCAGCGTGGGCTGAAGTCGCGATCTATCACATGGAATACGGCATGAACTGTTGCATCGTCGGCGCACAGCCGCCTGTTCAGCAACAGCCGCCGATGACGCCCGTGCCGCCGCCACGTCCTCCGGAACAGCGTCCTCCTCCGGCTCCGCCTGTTCAACAGCAGCCGCCGGTTCAGCAAGAGCCACCAGTTGCACAAGAGCCGCCCCCGCGTCCTCCTGTTCAACAGCGTCCTCCTGTGCAGCAGGAACCAGAGCAGCGTCCACCGGTCGCACAAGATCCAGGACCTGAGGTGATTCGTCGTGAACGCACCGAGACTGAGCGTGTGGTCATCAAAATGCCATCGACGGCGCCAGCTCCTGCACCTGAGCAATCGGCAGATCCGACAAACAATAAGTTCTGGACGCAACCGCCAGCGCCGGTTGAAACACGCGAGCCCAAACCAGTTATTCGCGAACAACCAAAAGCTCCAGTTGCACAGACTTTTCCGGTGAAACCGCCGGAGAAAATTGAAGAACGTCCGCTTCCAGAGCAAGCGGCCAAACCGCCAGCGGTGAAGCCACCAAGCAAGCCACCAGAGGAACCCAAAAATCCAAGCCCATCAAAGAACCCGGGCGATCCTTGCACTATTGAAAAGGGCAAGAATAAAGGCAAGAAGGGTAAGTATAACTCTGATGGGGTTTGTCTTTCGGCTCTTGAGCAGCCGAGTGGCGGCCGAATGCCGGCAAGCGAACTTGGCGGCGGCCGAATGCCGGCCCAAGAGCGCGTGAGCATCAAGGCGACCATTGGCGGCGGCACGGCGAGTGAGAGTGCGAGCGACAACTGGGGAGATCTTACGAACTTCTCAGGCCCAGCGAGCAGCGCCGATGGCGGAAAGACACTGTGCTACGAGAGCAAACGTCCTTACGTTGCCAATCCCGGAGAGACAGTGATGTCGCCTCCGTTCCAGGCGATCTGTAAGAGCGACGGCGGTGTTTCGGAAACGCTTTGCCGCAATCGTTATTTCCAGCAGGGCGACATTCGTGGAGCACAAGCACAGAACTGTTCGCGTTCGCTTGAGCGCTATCGCAAGATCACCAAAGAGATCGATCGCGCGAAACAGCAAGTCGGCAAGATGGAAAACGACATCGCTGACATTGGCTTCCGCATTGGCGATCTCAAAATGGCGGCTCGCCTTGACCGCGACATGGAGGCCGATTGTCCATCTGGAACGTGCTACGAATCGGGCTTTAAGCGTTCGAGTCGTTCACGTGGTCCATCGACTGGGCAGACATTGCTCGCGGTCGGCCTTGATGCTCTCTCTATTTTTGCGAACTACAAAGTGGCCAACAAAGCCAACGAATGGAACGCAAGAACTGGCAATCAGGCTCTACCATACGCGACGAACATTGGCGGCTTCTTCCCCTATAACACGGCGATGTTGTACGGCGGTATGTATGGCGGCATGAATGGTTCGTATGGTTGCTCACCGATGATGGGCGGCGGCGGCTCGGTCTTTGGACCGATGGGCATGGCTGGTCCGTATGGAATGGGCGGCAGCATCTACGGCGGAGTCGGTGGACCATTCGGTTATCCGCAGGGCTATGGCTATCCGCAAATCGGCGGCGGCATGTACATGCCGGGTGCTGGCCCGTGGGGTATGAATGGCCCGTGGGGTACCGGCGGTTGGCCGGGAGGATATCCCGGTGCTGGCGGCTTTGTCGGTGGAATTGCTGGCGGTATTGCGGGTGGTTACATGGGCATGCCAGGAATGGCTGGCGGCTATATGGGTGTGCCAGGAATGGCGGGCGCATTGGCTGGCGGTATTGCGGGTGGGTACATGGGTATGCCGGGCTATATGGGTGCGCCAGGAATGGCGGGCGCGTTAGCTGGCGGCATCGCAGGTGGTTACATGGGTATGCCGGGCTATATGGGTGCGCCGGGAATGGCGGGCGCGTTAGCTGGCGGCATTGCCGGTGGTTACATGGGTATGCCAGGAATGGCTGGCGGCATTGCCGGTGGTTACATGGGAATGCCGGGCATGGCCGGTGGTGGTTTCCTTGCACCATTCCCAGGTGGTGGGACCGACGCCTATACACAGCAGCAGTATCTGCAGCTCCAGATGCAACAGTACAATCTGCAAATCGAAGCGCAACGTCGCTATCAAGATCAGGCGCAGTCTCGTTTAAGGCTGTACCAGGGCTTCATGCAGGAATACATGCAGTTCCAAACGAAGTGGAACCAGTATTTCGGAAGCGGCGGAGTTGGCGGAGATATTATCTTCTCGCCTGGATCTGGCTCAGGCACTTTGCCAGGGGGCTCCGGCCCAACGTCGGGAACGACTCCGGGACGAACGAGATAGCAGAAAAGCCCTCGAGAAATCGAGGGCTTTTTACTTTAGAGTGATTCAAAACGAATCCAATCAATCCGATAAGATAGCTATGAAGCCATCGATTTCGACAGCTTATGCCGTTTCATTCTCCGCGCTTGTGTTTGCGTTGTTTTCCAACGTGGCACAAGCGCAGATGCAGGTGCAAGCCAAGACATCGGACTGTGCTGATTGCGAATGGTTGAAGAAGGTCACACGAGTAGGACAAGATGAGGACGCGAGTGCTGCGCGCACGAAAGCACTCATCAATCTTTCTGAAGCAGATCTCAAGAGGGCCACTGGTGCCTTGGCCACTTGGATAAAAAATCCGACGATATCAGAACACGACTTGGCCATTATCACGGCTCGCACCCTTGTCGATGGACATTCGCTCTGGAGTTGTGACCTCAGTCAGCGACTCAAGAGCTCGTGGCCTCAACTCAATCAGGAGCCGGATATTTCAACGGCAAAGCTCTCGCAGCTCGAAGTCATACTCGACTCCAAATGTGCGAAAACGTTCTCAGGGCCGACATTTATGGCACGCGCGTTAAAACCGGAAGCGGCACTCTCTGTTCGCCTCGGCATACTCGGTGGTCTATCCGCTGTTGGTTATCGACCGACTTTTACAGAATTGAATGCGCTTCTTCGGGCCAATCAGCCCGAGCTGCGAATGCTCGCGGTCGATTGGATGACGCGAGATCAGGATCAGCATCAGAAAAACATACTGGTGTTTATTAAAGAGGCCGCCACAGGCAAAACCAAGCAGGTGAAAATCAGCGCCTACGCGCTTTTGGCGTCGCTTCCCGAATCTCAAAAAGCCAAATATTGGTCGAGCGAGAAAAAACCACTCCTCTATTGTCAGCGACTCGGTGATGCCGAAGTTCGTCGTGCCTGTCTTGATAGCCTGGAGACGCCATGATGCCACATCTGGTTGTTTTCTTGGGTGTCATCCTTTCGGTCGTCGGCGGAAGTGCCGCGGAGACAAAACCAGTAGCGAAGTCTGCAAACGCGAAGTCGCCGCAGACGATTTCGCAAGAGGTGAAGCTTCCGGAAATGATTCAGTATGCACATGATCTGATGGATTCATTTCGTCACAAGTGCCCCGACTGCGACGCATTCTCGGCCGGAGAAGCGACACCGTCCGACGCGAGTGATCCAAAGACCATCTGCAGTAAGGCCTGGGCCGATTTCTATTCAAAAGACAAAATTGATATTCGAATTGCATTTGGTTTTATCGATAGCGAGACATCAAAGAAATCAGACGATAGCCTCTTGCGCGCCGTCCTTATTGAACAATTGATTCGCCCCTGCGTGAGGCGCCTGCCCGAGTGCATAGGAGCAAAGGCCGCAAGCAATCCCGATCTTTGCGAGTCCAATGTTCGAGCTTGCGACTTTAAACGTTCCGAATCCGATATGAATCTCTTCACCAAGGAGATCGTCGGTCCCAGCGGTCGCACACACACGGTTGAACTTCGCATCAGCGGGAGCAGCAGTGATGAGGGGCCCAGCGCGCAAGCGCGCGCGTCTCATGAAGCAGAAAAGTTTTTCCATAGCGCTCTTCGCGACGCCGATGTTGTTCTCTATGCGGGCCACGCTCGAAAAGGTGGTGGCCCAAGCTTTACGCCTGCCGCTCGTCGTGCGAACGGTTCAATCGCCTACGAAGAGTATCAGCGTGATCGCTCTGGTTATGACAAAATGTTGTCGGCGCTTCAGACGACCGCTCATCCACCAAAGATTGTTGGCATTCTGGCGTGCGATGCGGCCAACTACTTTCGTACCGGCCTCATTCGGACTGTTCCACGGACCGGTCTGCTGCTTGCGAGCGCAGCAGACACAGATCGCTCGCTGTTGACTCGAGCCTATTTCGCTCTCGATTCTATTTTATGGGCCCGTTGCCAAGGGGGATTCAATGAATCTCTCAACACGATGAAAGACTTTGATGGCTATCGCCTGACGCCGATGGTGCTGGATCGTTTTTTTGAGGCCTATAAACCTTCTCTTTAAAATCCTTGATGGTGAACGGCGGGAGCAGGGTCTTGCTGTTGTTGCTGTCTCCAAAATGCGTAAGCTCCAGCGGCCAATACTCCGACGGCAATTCCGATCCATAGATTTGATCGACCTTGTATGCGGTCGGGCTCTTTCGACGGCATGTAGATCCCGTCCGCTCCTCGCTCAAGTCCAAACGCACGAATGTCGGCTTCCTCTTTCTCAGATGTAGTGGCAGTTCGATCGGAATGGACGGGTCTGATCGACATTTGACAAAGCCCTGAGCCAACGGCGCGAAGAGTCTGGCTCTCGTATGCCTCTCGCAGAGTGGGATCACTCTCCAAGAGAGAGGAGTCGAGTTGTGCAATCTGACCATTTCGGCATCGGCCACTGAGGAGCGGAACCTGCGGAGGCTCATAGGTTTGGAATTTTTCGACCAGTATCGTTGTGGCGACCGTTTTCAGGCTGTTGCTGACGAAGATAACTCGGTGCTCAGTTGGCGGTAGTCGCACGCCTTGCGGGAGAGCGCTTTGCCGAAATGCCGTTCCATCGATCAGGACGGCGTCCCAAGTTAATAGCCAACGCCGAATATCGGCGGTGACGTCTTTCTTCTGATCCATATTGGTTGAGTTTGAACCTGTTTCGAGCAGGGGATTTAGCGTTTGGCTGCGCTGCCGCCACTGACTTTGTTGGTCAGAAGAAAGGTGCGTTTGTTCAGTCGTCAGACGATCAAACATTTTAGCGGCGAGCGCGCGCTGGCGGTTATCCGCATCGAGCTCGTTCGCCTGACGCCAAAGTTCCTGATGCATTGGCCACTTGCTCTGCTGTCCTGTTGCCTTGTTGTTAGAAAAATCGAGCCACTCCTTTTGAGCATTGGTGAAAGCCCTAAGGATGGCGGGGTTGGTCTGCTCACGCGTTTGGTACCGAGAGATATAGTACTCGGTCCAAGTTTCTTGATTGAGTGCGCGGGCCACTCCGGCAAATTCGTCCTTTTGTAGTTCTGTACTTTGGATGAGAGCGGCCTGTGCCGTATTGGCGATGCTTGCCAGCAGAAGACCGACAATGACAGTAACGTTTTTACGCCATTCATTCTGTTTCATTTGTGATCTCCGTTTCTTCGATCAGGTGAAGCTGACTCCGGGTTTCGCGTCTGAGAGGGCCTGCTTGCTTTCGGTCGAGTGTCGCTGGTTGACCACGTCCGGCGCGTTTCTTTGGCGAGCTGCGCAGAATCACGATGACTGGGTCGGAGATCGACAGCAGCGGCGACGGTTCTCCCTCAGGAATGAGGGCCGCAAGATGTTGTCGATTCTGAGAGGTGCGAATAACGGGAATAGATTCAGCAATCCGTAGACCTCGCGAGCCATCGAGACTGGGAAGGTAAATATCGGCCCAGGAGTGTTGATTGAGCAGGGGGTCGAGTGTTGAATAGTTTGCGGCCTGTATAGGAACAACGAGCAGCCCGGCTGGAATCTGTGCTGTGATATCGATCGATTCTGACTGAGGTGCAACGGGGGATGATCCGGTCGTTGCCGAGCTGTTCGATAAAGCACAAATAAGCAAAGTAACGCCAGAGATGAGAACCCAGAGACGAAATGTTCTCGCCTGACCTTCGATCGAGTTGTCCTTCAGTACTTCACTGGAGAATCGATCAGCGAGAGCGGCTCGCAGGTTTCCGAGCAGGGACTTTCGGAACTGAGCGAATGTGTCGGTACCCGGTATCTTGAATTTCATCAGAAATTTCATTCCATCTCCATGCGCAGGCCGCGATACTTGCGACAAATAGGGTAAGAACAAGAATCAATTCGATAAGAGCTTGTCCTCGACAATTTGTGGCTTCCATTCCGTTTCCTTTTTATTTGTTGGTACAAGGGTGACTGAGCAGCCGACATCGAATGCGGGAAGAGTTTGGTCAGCTTTCTGCGATGCAAGGAGGGAATCCGGCCCCATCTTGATTTTCCATTCGAGAGATGACTTCTGCAGATACTTAAATCCGGGAACCGGAAAATACTCTGGCGCGATATCGCCGATGGGCTTTGGCCGAACAGCAAAGAAGCCGTTGCGTTTAGATTGGGGCCCGCTTTTTATGTCCGCCACGACACTGGAGATCGATTGGCCAAAAGAGGAGCGTATTGATTGTTCGGCCAGGCGAGTGGCGTCGTTTGTGGCAGCGCGCCCCTTAAAGATGAGCTTCTGTTGTTTGACGGCGAGCATGCCTCGCCTAATCTTCACATAGAGCAGATAGGTCTTTGCAGCAGCAATGAGATGAGGGACGCGCGTGAGTTCGGCGGCATCGGCAAGCTTCTGAGCGGTCTTCTGCTGTTGTTTAAGGCGTTTGGCCTCGGGGTTCAGTTTGATCAGCTCGTTGAGATGTTGAGCTGCTTCGGCTTGGCTTTTTTCCATCTGCAATCGACATTTGGCGACAGCGCGGGCCTCTGTTTTCAGACCGACTGCGAGTAGGAAAAGACCACCAATGACTGCGAGGACGACTGGCAGGAGTACGAGAGCGACGAGGCTAATTTGTCCTTTGTTGTTACCGATCATTGTCGTCCTCGAGGATAATAGACTGGACGTCGAACGACGCCCTTGAGTTCAGTGGACTGGCCAGCAATCCACTGAAGCTTGATTCGGACCGTTGAGCCGAGTCGATCGCCGTGAAACTGGACAATCGTGGTTTCTCCAAACGGCAAGCCGGTGGCGAGCGTGTTTTCTAGTTTTCGACGGCAATTCAGTGGGGGGCTTGGCGTTGTTAAACAGACGGCGGCCTCTCGCGCGCTGCGACCGACCCATCCCTTTGCAAATGCGCCGTAAAGGACGCCGAGACCGACGATCAGCGCCGGGCAAAAAAGGGCGAGTGCGATTGCGGACTCAACGGCTGCGGAGCCATTGTTCGAGCTGAGAAGCGCCGGTTTTAACGACATACTTAGTCTCGGCCCTGCGACTGGCCGACGCCATCCATGAAGTCACCGAGGTCTTTCTTTTTGAGTTGTGATTCGTCGATCGCATCTACGGCGGGCTTCTTTTTGACGCCCTGAAGAGCATAGCTAATGGTGGCGAAGCGGGAGTTTACGGCTTGCCCCATAACACGCACCACACCAATGGCGGCGACAGCGACGAGAGCGACGATGATCAGGTACTCAACGAGCCCCTGGCCGCGAGAGTTGCGAAGGGGATTTTTGACCTTGTGAGCGATTGGCTTTGGCATATTGGCCTCCTTGGATGAGGAGGCGGAGACTGCAAATGTGACGGAAGGGCGCGCAATGGTGCAATTGCGTCTTTGCGGGCCGAACGCTGAAAGCGGTCCGGCCGTCGGATAGGGTGGTTAGCCTTTTTTCTTGGCGGCGCGAGCGGCGCGGACCTGTTCTTCGCGTTCGATTTTGCGGCGAATCAGGATACGGCCGAGAATTTCATAGGATTCAACACGCAGATCGTTTTCGTAGACGAAGCGATAAAAGCCTTCGATTTCAGGGCTTTGGCGGAACTTTTTTGAAGACGTCGGGAGGCTGTCGCTCGCAACGAAGTCGATCGAGTTGCCGTCTTTCGAGAGCTTAACTTTTTCGGGTTTCTTCAATTTGGCCTCCAGGCGTTTCACTGCGTACTTGAGCGGAGACTAATGCGGAGCTCTAAATTGAGTCAAGACTCGCTTTGCCTCGAAGGCGTGAAACCCTTTAAAACAAGGTATGACCAATACTCTCATTCTTGACGGAAAAGCGGTGGCGCAGGCGCGCCGAGCGATTCTTCGCGAAAAAGTGGCAGAATTTACGAAAACGAAGGGTCGAGCTCCGGGCCTGGCGGTGGTGATCGTCGGACATGACCCTGCGAGCCAGATCTATGTGAAGAATAAGATCAAAGCGTGTGCGGAGGCAGGAATTGAGAGTTTCCATTTGGAGAAGCCAGCGACGCTGACGCAGGCCGATTTGCACAAGGCGATTGATGAACTCAATGCGAGAACTGATGTCGATGGCATTCTGGTGCAGCTACCGCTGCCGAAGCACTTGAATGAGACGGAAGCTTTGGAGCGAATCCGAGGTGAGAAGGATCCGGATGGTTTGACGAGTGCGAACCTTGGGCTTTTGTTTTCGGGCCGTACTCGAGTGGCTCCGTGCACGCCGTTTGGAGTGATGAAGATTTTTGAGCACTACAAGATCGATGTTGCGGGTAAGAACGCAGTGGTGATTGGCCGAAGCAATATCGTAGGAAAGCCGATGGCTCAGCTTTTACTTCAAGCAAATGCAACGGTGACGATGGCGCATTCGAAGACGCATGACCTTGAAGCCGTGACGCGCGAAGCGGATATCGTCGTCGTGGCTGTGGGGCAGCGACATCTCCTTGGCAAATCGGCCTTTAAAAAAGGCGTGGTCATAGCGGACGTTGGAATGCATCGAGGCGAGAAGGGTCTTTGTGGTGATGTGCGCTTGGATGAGCTGCATGGTTGGGCTCAGGCGATGACGCCGGTGCCTGGCGGAGTGGGGCCAATGACGATTCAAATGCTACTTGAGAATACGTTTCGATTGGCTGGAGGAAAGATCTAGCGCGCGCACTGCGCTGGTGCTTTCCAGGGCGCGATGCGCGGGTCAGCTTTAATCGGTTCCATTTCAAGGAAGGCGTGATGGGCGGAAACGAACTTTTCAACGTATTGAATGGGGCCGATGGGGGCCATGTTGAATTTGCGGACGGCCCAGTAGTTTAAACCGATATTTTTAATTTCAGTCATTCGGGCTGTGAGTTTGTCCATGGCGCGATCGGTGTTTCCTTCGCCCCAGTTGTAGGAGAGGACAGCGAGTTTGGGATCGCGTGGGAACATCTTGATCAGATAGTTCATGTAGCGGCCGGCAGCTCGAGATGAAAGCTCAAGGTTTGCGCGCGAGTCGCAAGGGTCGAAGCTTCCTGGTTTTTTTCCGGAAGGGCGAACGGCCGCTTTGACAAAGGGAAGGCTCAGGAGAGGGCTTTTGGCGGTGCCAAGCATAAACTGCCAAGGGCCGACTTCGCCAGCTCCGCCAATCTGAATCGGGTATCCTTCCTCAATGAAGAATGTGGATTCGATCAGCGTGAGCGCCGCCGTTTCGGCAGGAGCACCCTGGCTAGTGATTTGCCCCACAACAAGGTCGCGATTGGGTAAAAAGTTGGTCGCAAACTTTTTCAGACGTGGCAGCGCCAGCCACGCTTTCACAGCGCTATCGATAATCGGGTTTGATCGGTCCTTATTCCAAACCTTGGTGGCGGGGTGTTCGGGATTTGTCGGAATGAGCCAGCCGGTTCCAGTTTGTGGTGGAACGATAATTTTGATTGTCGGCGGAGCAGGAGCTGGATTCTGTTTTGCGGTATCGACTTTTTCTGATGCAGCGATGGGCGCCTCGGGGACGGCCGTGGGTCCGTCGTCCTCGGTGTCGATCTCGTCGTCAGAAAGCGCGGGTGCCGGGACTGGAATCAGCGCCGGCTGCGGTTTTGCTTGAGCGGTCGTAGCATTTGATGTCGCGGTCGGTTTTGTTGTCGGCGTTGCTTTGAGCTTTTGAACGACGACGTAGACCTGCTCCTCTTCGTTGGGAAGAATGAACTGGCGGTGCGTTCCATTGAACTCAAGTAAGACTTCGCCGCGCGTGGTGTTGCCGAGCATTCGACCGGAAACCTCAGGGGCGGTCACGCCGGGGCAACCAATGCGAAGCGGTTCGTCGAGTTCGTTTGTTTCAACAAGACGCCCTGCTGGGCAGAGTTCTTTGTCGCCGAGCTGCAGGTCAAAGCCCGATGGGCCCCAGGCGACTTCGAAGGTTTGAAGCGTACGCGTTTGGGCTGTTTTAAACGTGTCGAGTAGACGCTTTAGGGCCGGAATCTTCACTGTGTTCTTTGTTGATCGTGCGATGACTGAGCTGTCTTGTGTGCGCACGATGAGGCCGGCGCGGGCTCCGGCACCGCGAGTTTCTTTGAGTGAAAGCGTTGCTATGGCGCAAGTGGGGAGCGTGCCTTTTGCGGCGGGTGCGGTATTGCACTGAAGCGAGAGTTCGAAGGGAACGGCGTCTCCGCTCGGTGCTTTTCCAGTTTGAGCGGTGAATTGACGGTCCGAACCAGCCTGCAGATTGTTTGCTGAAAAATCAAAAAAGATGCGACCGATGTAGCGGATGGAGAGTACGACGCGGAGGAACTCTTTGTTGGTGCGGTCGATTGACGCCACGAGGATGCGAGACGCGAGTTCGCGGTCTTGCTCGTTGCTGCCGCTGACCGCGGCGTCGGCCTTTAAGGTTTGAAGTTCCGTGGATTTGCCGGCACCGGTGAAGGCGCGGCCGTCGTCGGTTTTGAGGCCTGTCTGATTTGTGGCTTGGAAGAACTCATTCTTTGCACTGGGAGCCGGTGCACAGGCGGTCAATGCCGCGGACATGATGGTCGCGGCGAGAGTGCCGAAATGTACGGCAGTTTTGAAATGACCGGTGCGGAACCAGCTCACGTGAGACCTCCACATAAACTTCAATGCAAGTGCAGTGCTGCCGTTTAGCTCCTCAGTGGCGCAATGTAACATACTGAAAATACTAGGTTTTGTGTGACCGCCGCGGGAGCCCTGGAGGCTCGCAGTGACGTTTCCCGGCGCTTGGGGCCGGCGATTGGCCTGAAAGCCGCTCGCAAGGCGGTTTTGGAAGCGCGGCGCTGCCTTGACTCCCTAGGCACTGGCGGCAAAAGTGTCGCCCACACATTGAATTTTCCGTTCTTCTGGAGATTGCCATGAGCGCGAATACATCTGGTCAACCGAAACGCACCCCTTTGGCGGCAGAGCACGAAGCGCTTGGTGCACGCATGGTTGATTTTGCGGGCTGGTGGATGCCGGTTCAGTACCGTGGTCTCAAAGAGGAACACTTGAGCTGTCGCTCGGGCGTTGGGCTTTTTGATGTTTCGCACATGGGTGAGTTTCGTGTGCGCGGACCAAAGTCGCTTGAGACACTTCAGTGGATCACGACTAACGATGTTTCAAAATTGAATGCCGGTGAGGCGCACTACTCGCTTTTTCCAAATGCGGATGGCGGTATTGTCGACGATCTCATCGTCTACTGTGTGAAGCCTGGTGAGGAGTACCTCCTCTGCGTGAACGCTGCGAATATCGAGAAAGACTTTGCGTTTGTCTGCGCCAACAATCGCGGCGCCGATGTCGGCAATGAGAGCTCGGATTGGGGCCAGATTGCGGTTCAGGGGCCAAAGGCGCTTGAGTTGCTCGGACGGCTATTTCCTGGAGCGGCCGCGATGAAGAGCTTCACGCACAAGCCCTACGCTTTTGCGGGGGGCACAGTGATCGTGGCTCGCACAGGATACACGGGTGAAGAGGGCGCGGAAGTTTTTGTTCCAGCGGCACTCACCGTGAATCTATGGCGGGAGCTTT